>DATEGV010000487.1:0-4887 GCA_035279925.1 Ktedonobacterales bacterium
TGGGATGCCGCTGTTGATGAGGGTGTAGTTGACGCCGCCATCGTTGGAGACGGCGAAGCCACTCGTGAAGGCGACGAAGATCTGGCTGCTGTTGCGCGGGTTGACGATGATCTTCTGGATCGAGTTGACCCGGTCGCCAAAGAAGGACTGGCCCTCTAGCGTCCAGCTCGCGCCGCCGTTAATGGACTTGAGGATGCCGTCGCCGAAGTAGCTGTCCGCGCTCTGGTTCGGCTCGCCGGTGCCGGCGTAGACGATCTGGCTGTTGTTGGGGTCCAGCGCGATGGAGCCGATGGCCAGGCTGAGCTGCCCGTCGGTCGTCGGCGTCCAGCTTGCGCCGTTGTTCACACTCTTCCAGACGCCGCCCCCGGCCGCGCCGAGATAAATCACCGTGTTCGCCCCGGAGGTCGTCGGGTCCACCGCAAGGGACGTAACTCGGCCCGCATAGGTGGTGTAGCCGCCGACGTTAATGGGCGCGGGGCCAATCGGATGCCACATGCCCGACGGCGGTTGCGCGATCGCGCCGGAGGGGCCGGCATGGTTCGTCGCGGGCAACTGGCTCGCGGTAGGCAGCTTGGCCGCCTGCGCTCGCGCGTTCGCCAGGTCTTGTCCCGTGATGGCGCCGTTGCGCGCGTTCCAATACGCCTGCTCGCCCGCGTGATCCACGGGCTTCCAGGGCGACCCGTGCGTGGACGCCGCGGCGTGCGTCGTCCGCGATAGGGCAAAGGTTCCCCCGAGAGCCGCCGTACCTAGCAGCAGTGTCAGCGCGCTAAGCAGCAAGGGGGCGCGTCGTCGAAGCGTGATGTTTCTCATGTCCACCCGTCCACTAGCCAACCAACCTCTCACTACAACATCTAAGAACGGGGCTACACACATCGCGGCGCCACATCACCCTGCGCATCACGCGACAATCACGGCGCCCGACTGCCTCGTTCCGGCGGCAATCATACTGCTACTGTACTCTGAAGGCAAGAGGGTAGTCGGAAATTGCTTTTGAGCTTGCTGGCGAGGTGGTAGGACGGCGCTTTAAGCACTGTGGGGAAGGGAGTACGCGAGCGGGGGCCGCGCTACCGCCGGCCGCGCTCCTGCGCGACTCGTTTGCGTTCTACTGAGACCACACTGCGCACCTGCTTGAGCTCGGCGATGACGGCGTTGAGCTGCTCCGGCCGCTGGATCTCGAGCGTCGCGGTAATTGTCGCCTTGTGCTGCGCGGGTTTCGTCACCGTCGCCACCTTGAGCATGTTGATCTTCATGCCAGTGATGACGCCCGTCACGTCGGCGAGTAGCCCCGTGCGGTCCAGCGCCTCGATGATGATGGGCGCGCGAAAAGTGTGCTCGCCGCCGGTCGCCTTCGGCAATTCGACCGCGACGCGACGCTCCGGCTGCTTGGCGAGCAGATGCGCGAGGGTCGGGCAGTCGGCGCGGTGAATCATCACCCCACGCCCCCGGCTGATGAAGCCAACCACCTCGTCGCCGGGCAGCGGATCGCAGCAGTTGGCAAGCTGCGTGAGGATGCCGGTGACACCGGCCACGTTCGCGCCCACCTGCGTATCGCGCGCGGGCGCGGCCGGCGGCGGGACGATCTCCGTCTGCTCCGGCTCGACAGGCGGGGCGGGCTTGAAGCGTTCGCGCAGCCGCGCCGTCAGGACGGACGTACGCAGCTTCTCGCCGCCCAGCGCCGCCAGCAGGGATTCGGTGTCCCGCTGCTCCAGCGCCTCCACCAGCCACTTCAGATCGTCTTCGCTCAGCTCCTCGAACCCCCTGCGGACGCCCAGCAGCTTCAGCTCGCGGTCCAGCCGCTCGCGGCCAATCTGCATGTCAATGTCGCGCTCGTGCGCTTCAAGGTACTTGCGGATGCGGTCCTTGGCGGTCTTTGTCTGCGCCACGTGCAGCCAATCGCGGGTGGGGTGCGCGTCTTTGCGCTTGATGATCTCGACGACATCGCCGTTCTTGAGCTCGTAGTCTAGCGGCACGAGCTTTTTGACGAGCCGGCCCGTGGCGTCCGCGGATTGCACGCGCACGCCGGCCACATGGTTGCCCACGTCGGTGTGGATGCGATAGGCGAAGTCCAGGGGCGTCGCCCCCGCTGGCAGCTCCTTCACGTCGCCGGCCGGCGTGAAGACAAAGATCTGATCGCCGCGCGTATCTGGCGGGGAGCCCTGCGCGCCACTACCCGGCTCGCCGCCCCGCAGCTCGTTCTGCCATTCGCTCACCTGCTGCACCCAGCTTTGCAGCGGCCTGCTCTGGCCACTCGCCTGGTCGCCGATATCCTTGTAATACCAGTGCATAGCGACGCCATACTCAGCGACCTGATGCATCTCCCGCGTGCGAATCTGAATCTCCGCCAGCCGGTTATCCAGACAGAAGACCGTCGTGTGCAGCGACTGATAGCCATTCGGCTTGGGGTTGGCGATGAAGTCCTTGATGCGACCGTCCTTCGGGCGCCAGAGGGCGTGGACGTGGCCCAACGCCAGATAGCACTGCTCGACGGTCTCGACGATGATACGGAAGGCGAGGATATCGTAGAGCTCGGAGAGGTCGCGGCTGCCCGTGCGTTGCACCTTCTTGAAGATGCTGTAGAGATGCTTGGCGCGGCCCGACACCTCCGCCTCCAGGCCGATGGCGCGCAGCTCCGTTTGCAATACCTCGCAGACGCGCTCGATATATCCCCCGCGCACCTGCGTATATTCGGCCACGGCGTCGCTCAGCCAGTGGAAGTCGTCCGGCTCCAGGACGGCGAAGGCCAGATCGTCCAGTTCTCCCTCGACGCGGCCCATGCCTAGCCGGCCCGCCAGCGGCGCGTAGATTTCGCGCGTCTCTTCCGCGAGGAAACGGCACTCGTCGGCGTTCCAACGCGGCGCCTGCTCGGTGGAGCGGACCGACCCATCGCTCACGCCGTCTGGGGATGCGGCGTCGGCGACGGGAGCGTGTTCCCGCCAGTATTCGGCGGCGACGTGGACGGCGCGCATGAGTCGCAGTTGGTCGGCGATCTTGAAAACGGCGACGCGCGGGTCCTCCGACATCGCGACCACCATCCGGCGCACGGTCTCCGCGCCCTGCTGGCGCGCGCGCTCGCGGCTGCGGCGGCGGTCACGTGAGGGCTCCTCGCCCTCGGCTCCCTGCGCGCTGCGGCGGGCCGCGGTGGCGGGGCGCTGGAGCATGTCAAAGCGGGCGATATTCTGGATGGTCTGCGCTACCTCGTCGCCAAACGCCGCACCCAGCCGGGCGCGCACGTTGTCCAGCGTCGCCAGACCGCTCTCCACCGCCTGATACAGCAGCACGGCCGCGAGGCTGATCGCGTCAATATGGATCGCGTCCGCCAGGGTCTCCGCCACGGCGACCCCGTACTCGACATCCCAGTGGCGCGCCTGCTCCTTTCGCCCCGTCCCGGCTGTGTCGGGGGCGGCGCGCTGGCGCTGGTCCAACTCGTTGGCGTAGGTCAGGACGCGCGTGACGTGCTCGATGTCATTGGAGCGTAGATACTGCTCGACATCACGCAGCAGTTGTTCCTCTGTGCTGAGGGTTGCTTGCGTGTTCGTCCTCCGCGCGCTCGCGGAATCAGATGTCGTCATGGTTCTTGCCGCACCCTTTGATGGTGTCGCGGGTTACGCTGACACTGCCCGGCGCCGTCAAGAAGCGGCGCACTACCGCATCTAGTCGCGTTTCCGAGGGAACGTCAAGGGTGAGGCTGACGGCGGCCTTGTGGCGGTCGCGCAGGGCGACGGCGCGGCTCTCGGCGACGTTCAGATTGAGCTGGGCGGCGCAGATCGAAAGCTCGTGCATGAGGCCCTGATGATCCTGGCCAACGTAGACGAGATGAACACGATAGGTGTCGGGATGAATCTCCGGCCAGCCGACGCGCAGTGGCTCGGCGTGTGGCTGGCGGCGCGAGCGGCGGGCGGCGAGCGCGTGGCGCAGCGTGGCGCAGCAGCCGCGATGGATCGTCACATCCTGACCGGGCATCACGACGCCAACGATGGGATCGCCGGGACAGGGATCGCAGCATTGGGCAAGGCGCACGCGCGCTTCTTCGCCGTCTGGGTGGCGCAGAGCGACCACCTGATACGGCTCATCCTGGTCGTCGTCCTCTTCGCGGCGCACGCTGTGGTCGTGATCGCCCCGCGCCAGCACACGCAGCGACCGCGCGATTTTGCCACGGGCGTAGCGGGTGCGCGCGATATCGCGCCACTCCGGCTTCGGCTCCGCTTTCGGATCGGTCAGCACGCGCACGATGTCGCCCTTGGAGAGCAGATACTCAACCGGCACGTGGCGGGTGACGAGGCTCCCCTGCGTCGCGGTCGTCTGCACCTCCGCGCCGATGGCGTGGTCGCCGATCTTCGTGTGGATCTGGTAGGCGAGGTCGAGGACGGTCGAGCCGGCGGGCAGTTCCTGAATCTCACCCTTCGGGGTGAAGACGTAGGTCTGCTCCTCGAAGAGGTCGCCCCGCAGCGCGGCGACGAACTCGGACGCGCTGAAGTTGAGTTCGGTGTGCCACGTGCTGAGCTGGCGCACCCACTCCGGCATGTCGTCAGGTCGCAGCGGCGCGGCGGAATCCAGCCGCTTGCCACGCGCGGCGCGCTCCAGCCAGTACATCGCGACGCCATGCTGCGCCGCCCGGTGCATCTGGTGGGTGCGGATGTAGACCTGCGCGAGTTTGCCGTCGAGGGCGAAGACGGAGGTGTGCAGCGAGCGGTAGCCGTTGAGCTTGGGGTTGTGGATGTAGTCGCGGATGCGGTCGTCGTGGGGATGCCAGAGGCGGTGGATAATACCGAGAATCGCGTAACAGTTGTCCTCGGTGGTAGTGATGACGCGAAACGCAATCAAATCGTGGAGCATGCCCACATCCATGCCGCTGTCCTGCGCCTCCATATACGCGCGGTAGGGTCGTTT
>DATEGV010000488.1:0-3157 GCA_035279925.1 Ktedonobacterales bacterium
TCGAAAATCCCCCCATCGTCGCGCATGTCCGGGAGGATATCTACGAGGAGACGACGGCCCCGCTACCCGCGATCAGCGCGCGTAAGACCTTGCCGCCGTTCCAACGCGCACATCGAGGGCTCGGGGCTGGCCGCGTTCGCAAGACGACACCCCTTGCGCGCAATCATAACACGACCCCGCCGAGTCGCGCGCGCAAGACGTTACCGCCATTCGTGCGCGTGCGCCGGGCTCCGCCAATCACCGAGTTGGGCGTGCCACTAGGACAGGGTGTCGATCAGCCGCAGGACGCGGACGCGATGGAATTATCTGCGTTGAGACGCGAGCCAATTCCGCTGGCGCTCGGCCGATCCGTGGGGCGCGAGGCGCCGTCAGGCTTCTTGCGCGACGAGACCGTGGAACAGGCGCAACGGGCGCCGAACAGCCGACCGGGCGTCTCAGGCGGGGGGCTGAATAGCCAGAATCGTATCCCAGCAACCCAGCCACGGCCTCGTAAGTCGGGATCTCGGCTGGCGGTTCTGATTGCCGCAGTGGTCATCCTGGCGCTGTTTGGCGGCCTTGCGCTCAATGCGTCGCGCTTTGGCATCGCGCTGGGTGGCAACCCCCAGCCCACGGCGCAGCTCACCGTTGCGCCCACCAGCACCACACAGCCCACCGCGACGCCTGGGCCAACCAACACGGCTGGTCCGCAGCCTACCGCAACGCAGACCCAGCAGCAGATTCTCAACCAGCAGGCCTTCGCGTCTTTCCGCAACATCACGCTTGCGACATTCTCGGACGGTAACTGCTCAAGTGGCAACAGTCGCACGTCGTTCGGCTCTGGCCAGAACATCTACGTCAACTATTGCACCTCGGGGCGAGCAGGCTCGGCGCCCATGACTATCGCGTTCCGGCACAATGGTCAGGTCGTCTATACGCTGGCCTACAACATCAATATCGCGCCATCATCATGGGGCTACTATCTCACGTCGCATGCCTTCAGCCCAGGTTCATACGATGTGCTGGTCACGTTGAACATCAATGGCGCAACAGGCGTCGCGCGTGACCTCCAAGTTGTCATCAACTGAACATCGGACAAGTGCGCTACCCTGCCAACGTCACGATGGTGATACCGTCGCCGCCGTCTTTGGCATCCGCGGAGGCCTGTGACTTCACCAGGGGATGATGTGAAAGCTGCTGTCGGATCGCCTGCCTGAGCGCCCCGGTGCCTTTACCGTGGAGAATGCGGACGAACGGCATACCAGCAAGCGCGGCGTTGTCGAGATAGCGATCTACCTCTTCGAGCGCATCCTCGACCCGCCAACCTCGCAAATCGAGTTGTAACTCTGGAGCAAGGGTCGACTCTCGTGACGGGAGCGCGACCGAACGGGTCTCCGCCGCGCGCGCCTGTCGCCGACTGAGCCGCTCAACCTGCCCCTCCGGCACCCGCAGCTTCATCGCGCCAAGTTGCACTTCGACCTCGCCGCGACCATTCGCCAGAGCGACGACCTCGCCGCGCTGGCCCATCGAGCGCACGAACACGGTATCGCCGAGCTCCAACGGGCCAGAAAGAGGAGCGCCCTCGGTTTCTGAGGCGGCGCGATGCGACCGATGTGTTTCTGGCGCCTCGACAGCCATGCGCTCTTCCAGTCCGCGCGTCCGTTCGCGGAGCTTGCTCAACTGATCCTCGTTCAGCTTGCGGCGCATCTGCGTCTTCACCCGCGCCAACTCGACCCGGGTCTCCTCCACCTCACGCCGCCCCTGCGCCCGCGCCTCGTTGAGCACACGCACGCGCTCCTCCTCGATCTCCGCCCGCAGCTTCTCGGCCTGGGTGCGCTGGTATTCCGCCTCGACCCGCTCCATGGTGAGCCGATAGCGTTCATCGGCAGCGGCGGAGCGCTCGGCCTGAAGATTGGCAAGCAACCCCTCCATCTCCACACCGGCAGTGCCAACATACTCACGGGCGTTTTCGATAATGCCCTCCGGCAGGCCCAGCCGGGTGGCGATGGCCAGCGCGTTACTGCGACCCGGGAGGCCGATGCTCAGCCGATAGGTCGGCGAGAGCGTCTCGACATCGAACTCCACCGAGGCATTGGCGACGCCCGGCTGCTCGTGTGCAAACACCTTTAGCTCGGAGTAGTGCGTCGTCGCGACGGTATTCACGCGCTGCGCCAACAGGTGCGCCAGGATCGCGCGCGCCAGCGCCGAGCCTTCGCTAGGATCAGTACCCGCGCCCAGCTCATCCAACAGCACCAGAGATTCATCCGTCGCCAGCCGCAGAATCTCGACGATGCGTGTTAGGTGGGACGAGAAGGTGCTCAGGCTCTGCTCGATGCTCTGCTCGTCGCCGATATCGGCAAAAACGTCGCTGTAGACCGGAATCTCGGAGCCATCCTCACACGGGATATGCATGCCCGCCTGCGCCATCAGGCTGAGCAGGCCGACCGTCTTGAGCGCCACGGTCTTGCCGCCAGTGTTCGGGCCGGTAATGACAACCATGCGCATCTCGGCATCATCGCGGTCGCGTCCCAGCCAGAAATCAATCGGGATGACGTTGCCGCGCAGCAGGGGATGACGCGCCTGCCGCAGCAGCAGCAGCCCGTTGTCGTTGACGCTAGGCGCACTGGCACGCAGCAGCCCGGCGTAGCGCGCCTTGGCCAGGTGCAGGTCGATCTGGGCCAGTAGCTCAACGGCCAGGGTGATATAGGGGCCGTCGCTCGCAACCGCCTCCGAAAGTTCCTGCAGGATGCGCTCGATCTCACGCCGCTCCTCCAGGTGGAGTTCACGCAGGCGGTTGTTCATCTCAACGACGACGGCAGGTTCGATGAAGACGGTTGCGCCGCTGCCCGACTGATCATGGACGATGCCCTTCACCTGGCCGCGAGCCTCGGCGCGCACCGGCAGAACGTAGCGGTCGGAGCGGGTGGTGATAATCGGCTCCTGCAGGGAGCTGCGATACTCGTTCACCAGCGTCCCCAGACGGTCTTGCAGGCGCTGCTGGGCGGCGCGCAACTCGGCGCGGATGCGGCGCAGCGCAGGCGAGGCGGAGTCGAGGATATCACCGTCCTCGTTGATGCTCTCGCCAATGCGCGCTTCAAGCCCGGGACGGATCGGAAGATCCACCGCCAGCGACCACAGCAGCGGAAAGTGCTCGCTGACCTTGCGGACCAGCCGCGAGACG
>DATEGV010000489.1:0-11833 GCA_035279925.1 Ktedonobacterales bacterium
GTGGAGCGCGGACAACCGGGCGAGGGTGAGTGGATGTGGAGTTGGAGTGGTGAGCGCGTGGCCACGGCCCGCCGTGTCACGATCGGGCGCCCGCGCCGGCCGATCGTGGCGTTGGAAGTTGTGGCGCTCGTCGTCGGTCTAGCCATTGTCTATCGCCTCGACACGCATACCTGGCGCCTGCCCGAAGCCGACGTGCAAGAGTATTATCAGTACGCGCGGATGTTCTGGCTCGGCCATCCCGCCTTTCACGCGCTGCCAGCCGAGTACCCACCCCTGGCAATCCTCCCCTTCTCGCTGACGCTCCTGCCGGCCACCAGTTCGCCGAGCGCAGTCTTCGCGGTATGGATGGGCGCCTTCGTGGTCCTCGGGTATGTTGGAATGCGCGTATTCGTCTCGCGGCCGCGCGCCCTGGCGTATGCGGCGTATCTGCTGCTCGGGACGACGGCGACGCTGATCAGTCGCTATGATATCGTGCCGGCGCTGGTGACACTAGCCGCCCTGTTTGCCGCGCGGCGCCGGCGCTACACGCTCGCCTATGCGCTGATTGCGGTCGGCGTATTGCTCAAACTGTACCCGGTGGTGGTGCTGCCGGTGGTGATGATCGCGCAGTGGCGCGACGTGGCGTCTGTGCAGACACCGATGGATGGTGGCGAGGCGCAACCAGCGCGCGCGCGGATGGTCGAGTTCGCCAGGCGTCCGGCGACGGCGCTGGCGGCGCGTGGAGCGGCTCTCTGCTTGGGGTCGGTCACGCTCGTCTACGCGATGGCCTGGGCGTTGAGCCCATCCGGCGCGCTCGCGGCGTTTCGCTATGCCTCGGCGCGGCCAATCCAACTTGAATCGGCGCCCGCGACACTCATGTGGCTGGGATCGTTCGCCGGTTTCCCCGCGCGGCCGGACTCCTCCTTCCTCTCGCATAACGTGGTCGGGCCGCTGGACGGCCCGCTGAAGGCGCTCTCAATCGCGGCGCTGTGTGGCGGCTGCCTATGGGTGTATTGGCGGCAGGCGCGTGGACGTTTGCCGATGGAGCGCGCATTCCTGGCGGCGCTGCTGGTGGTGGTGGCGACGAACAAGCTGCTCAGCGCGCAGTACTTCATCTGGCTACTGCCGGTAGCGGCGGCGGTCGAGGGGTGGGACGCGCTCTGGCTTGGCCTGTGCCTTCTCTCGACCTACGAGTTCCCCATCGTTTACCACCGCTCGCTGCTACCGCTGCTCTGGTCCACCGGCGCGTATGAATGGAAGTATCTGTTGCTGGTCGCCGTGCGTAACGGGCTGCTGATCGTGGTGACGCTGCGCGCGATCTTGCGCGGGCGCACGTGGCGCATCGCCAAGCCAACGATCGGGGAGGACGGTCGCAGACCGCTCGCGGTGATGGCGCGTCTCGCCGGCGTGGGCGCGAGAATGGACGAGTGACGCGCGACGCTGACTAGACGATCCAATAGCCAGTGAGGAAGCAGAGCAGCAGGACCGCCTGGAGCATGAACCCGCCGCTCACGAGCAGCATATCTAGCCAAGGACGGCGGCGTGACCATTGACCGAGCAGTACGAAGATTGGCGCGGCGGCAAGCATGTAGCGGCCCGCGGAGGCGAGCACATCGGGCCGGTGCGGGATCGGCGAGATGATCGAGAGAAAGAGCACACCGGCGGTGAGCAGCGTAAACGAGAGCGGCTGGCGACGCATGACGAAGAGCGTCAGTAGGGCGACGAGCAGCAGTGGGGCCAGGTCAACCAGCGTGCGCGCCTGCCAATAGGAGAATATTGGCGTATGGATGAACTTGTGCAATGTGACGTGCAGCGCATTCCAGGGTGTTGTCGAGACATGCGACCAGTAGATCCTCTCGGCCGTGAAGAGCGTCATCGGCGAGCCGAAGCGCACCCAGAGGAACGTGAAGTACATGCCGATGGCAGCCGGCACGGCGGCGACGACCAGCGCCATCTCCGCCAGGGGGCGCAGGCGTAGCAGTCGCTCGCGCCAGGCGCCCGCGCGCCATTCGTGCTGGCGATAGTATTCGAAGAGCAGGGGCGCGATGAGGACGACGCTGGTGAGGCGCGTGAAGCCGGCGGCGAAGGCCATGCCGGCCGCCCATCCCCACCTGCCGCGCCGCCCGAAGAAGAGGCTGAACGCGGCGAACGCCAGGAAGAGCCCGTCGGTGTAGGCGGCGGTGAGGAAGAAGGCGAGGGGATAGGCGGCGAGCACGCGGATCGCGCTCAGGCCGGCGCGGTTCGCGTCGGCGGGCTCCTCACCAGCGGCAAGCAGGCCAACGCCGGCGAACGCGCCGAGGACGGCGAGGTTGCTCACGATCAGCCCAGCGAGCAGCGCGTGGGCATTCCCCAGCGGGAACATCACCGCGCGCACGAGCATGGGGTAAAGTGGGAAAAACGCCGTCGGCTCGATGGCATAGTAGCCGTTCCGCGCGATGTCGAGGAAATGGACGGTATCCCAGCGGTTCCAGCTTTGCGCCAGTTGCCAGATCGTGAAGGAATGGAATCCAGGGGCGCCAGGGGCGTAGTTGACCGGAGTGCCCGCCGCGGTGAGCAGTACGGCGGCATACGTCACCAGCGCCAACACGACGCGGGTCACGAGCCACATGAACACGGCCTGCTTCACGACGGGACGCCACCAGTCGCGGGAGCGCGTGGCGGTATCGTTGCCGCGCGCGACGTCGGAGGGAACCGCGCCGGTGTCAGCAGTGGCGGCCGGGTCGAAGCGCTCGGCGATTGTCGCGCGCAGGACCGCCACGCCTTGCCTCGTCCATTGCTTCATCCGCGACCCCCGCCATCCTGAATCCCTTGCGCCTCGCGCGGCGCCGCCCATCCATCTACTAGGCTGACTCAGTATATGTGTCGCGCCGGGGCCGAGCAATTCCCTGGCCTCATTCTCCCAATGCCTGAAAAGTCCACCTATGCGGAACTGGCGCACGGTTTGCGCCTGGATGGCGCGCGCCATGAACATTCGGCGCTCCCGCTGGCCACCGACTGAGGATCATGGCAGCAGTTTGCTTGACCCCGACTCCTGCGCCTTCAGGTTCTGGCGCCAGGAACTGTGCTCGTCGCCCAGGAGATCTTCAACCTCCCGCACAAATGTCGCCCACGCTTCCTCTGTCCACGACGATTCCGCGCAGCGGCGCGCAAACCGTGCGAGCTTGTACTCCATCGCCGCGTAGACGCTCGAGAGACTGCTGAATTGGTTGAATTGCAGCCAGGCAGTGCCGGCGGCCGCGAGGGTTCCCGCGACTCCAATCAGATCAAGATGGATCACGCCGAGCGCCCGGAGCAGCGCCGCGGCGACACCGGCCCCTTCGAGCGCGAACAGCGCAAGATTCCACCGTCGAGCGATTCGGGCATAGCGGTCCACGCGCCGATCATAGAAACGCTGCTGGTCGCCGATGCGCAGCTCGCCGTATATCCGGGCACGTTCGGCCGGGCTGCCCCGGCGGGTTGTGGCCATCCACTCGGTGATGTCGCGCACCGGCGTCCCTTTGCGCGGCAGCCCAATTGGCACAGCGCGCCTCGTCGCCTCCTCCACAAGCCCCTGGAGCGTGCGCGCAAAGTCGTCCTCCGCCGATTCCCGTTGCGCATCGCCGATGATGGTGGATTTCGCGAAGGGCGAGCCACCAACGGCGTACGTCCATGCGAGCGACTTGGCTTGTTCAGTCAGGCTCCGGCTTTCGTACCAGACACGCTCCGGCCGCCGCATAATGCGGTATAACCGAACGAGCAGCGCCAGCGCAAAGGCAATCGCCGCGACTGTGGTGGCGATATTGACGGTCGTGTGGCCAATGCTCAGCGTGCGCTTCAAGCCATTGAACAGACTCGCGACTGCCGCCAGTGTCACGAGCGCGAGCGCAAGCCCAAGCGCCCACCGCGCGATTCTCTGGTAGCTTCGCGACACCTTGCTCGTCGCCATGGCAAGCGTCGGCATCTCCGGCCGCGCGAGTGGAGATGTCGGCGGGTCACTCGACGTTGCGGTCATCACCAACCTCCTGTCCATCCGAGGGGCGGTATCTACGAGTGGCTATTGACATGAGCGCCTGCTTGCGCCGATTATCTCGCTGTTTCGTCCGAGCGTCAAGGCGCGCTGCTGTCAGACCAACGTGACGACGAGGGCAATTGGGGGTAGAGTGTTGCGGGAGGCTCTCTGAAACGCTTTCCAAGGTCCGTATGTAGAAACGCATCGACGCGCCTGTACTTCGGCGCACATGTCACGCGGCGATCCTTGGCAGACGTTGGGAGTAGAACGGAGTAAATATGGTCATCGCGCTCGCCGGCCGTCGCATAGACGCAAACGACGCGACCCCAGCGCGCTTTCCCCTGGCCAACCGGGACCTGGTGCGCGACCGACTGAGAAAAACCTTCATCGAGGTGGGCGCGCGCGCACTCGTCTGCTCGGGGGCGTGCGGCGCGGATCTTCTGGCGCTCGAAGTGGCCGGTGGGCTTGCTATGGAGCGCAGCCTCATCCTACCCTTCGGCGCCCGTCACTTTCGCCGCGTCTCTGTCGCGGACCGCCCCGGTGACTGGGGGCCGATCTTCGACCGTGTGTATCGCGAGACGCAAGACGCCAATCAGGTAGTGACACTGCGCGGTCACGGACATGGGCACGCGGCGTATGACGCGGCGACGCGGCGCATCCTGGAGGTGGCGCTGGCCATTGCTCGTGACGGGAGCGTTGCGGGGGAAGGGGCTGCCGTGACCGCGATCGCCGTCTGGGATGGGTCGGCGCGCGGACCAGATGACCTCACCGCCAGCTTCATCGAGAACGCCAAACATGGTGGTATGCGCATACGTGAGATCGCGACGCTGTAACGTGGCCGCCAATAGGACTATGCGGCGCAAATCTACGGATGGAGATGTTTCGTCACCGAGGAATAGGCGCGGGCCACACAACGAGAGAAGCGCAAACCGCGTGTTATGGCGTCGCTTGCGCTTCTTGGACGATGGCGGACCCGACGGGATTCGAACCCGCGGTCTCCGGCGTGACAGGCCGGCGTGTTAGGCCGCTACACTACGGGTCCTCGCTGGCCGGATTCGCTCCGGCGCGGCACGTCGGATAGTACCACAGAGCGACCTGCGCCGTCAACGGCCCTCCGCGGATTCGCCCGCCGCGTCCGCGTCCGCGCCGCCCGCTCGCGCTTCCACGCCCAGAACCCGGTCATCGCCTACACGACGAGTCACGCGGCGCTCGTCGAGATGCTCGAAGATGGCCAGCATGTACTTGCGTGACGCGCCGAGGAGATCGCGCCCCTCCGCGACGGTGACGCGCCCGTGTTCGCGCAGATACGCCACGATGCGCCGCCGCGCCTCGACGTACGCGCCCGCCTCCAGCAGGATCGTGTCGGTCACCCGCACCAGCGCGCCACGTTCGAGCAGCGCGCCGACTACATCGGCTCCCAACTCGACCTCGATCTCCGCGCGTGAGGGTGGCGTGAACGGCTCCGCGCGCAGCCGCTCGAGCATCCGGGCCGCCGCCGCGTCCTGCTGAGGTGTGAGCCTCGGCTGGTGGCCGGGCAGATGGAGCAATCCTCCACGCCGCTGTCGCCGCGCCTCCTCGCTATCCCCCGTGTCGCCTTCGTCGAGTTCGCCGCTTCGCGCCAACGCCGACGCCACCTCCGCCGCCTCCCGCGGTCCTAAGCCCAAGCGCGAACGCCATTCTTCCTTGGGCATGCCGACTCGCAAAGGATACTGCTGATGGTACGCGCCCAGCGTACGCCGTGACTCCTCGCGGAGGCGGTCCCACTGCGAGGCGGCGTAGTAGTGGTCGCCTGTTGACACGACGGCCCCTCGCTCGGTGAGCGTCTCAAGCGCCGCCCGCGTCTCATCCGGCGTGAGACTGAGGCCGCTGGCGAGCTCCGCCCGTTCGCGTCCACCAAAGCCGGCGCGAGATTTCGCTGGTCCATCGGTTCTCGGTTGCAGCGCCGCGAGAATCAGATGTTCGGGGTCGCCGCGCGCAAGTGTCTCCAACCGGGCCACGACCGCCGTGTCACGACGCCGATGCCGCCGGGCATGCGCCTCGACGACGAGGCCGCCGCCGATGGTCGCGCTGGGCGACGGCACGCGCACGATGAACCGGTCGCCGCGCATGGCGACGAGTGGGCGCGCAAGGCGTAGCTGCGCCCAGCCCGATTCTCCCGCGCGCAGTTCATCGTCCTCGAGGAGAATCACGCGCGCCGGCGTCTCCGCGGCGGCAAGGTACACATCCACCGACATGTTGTGCGCGAGCGGACGCTCCAGCCCGGCCAGCGCCTCCAGGCGCACATCGAGCGCGACTGTGCCGCGTGTCGCGCCGGGCAGCGCCAGCACATCGCCGCGCTGCACATCGCTCTTGGCCACGCCGGCCAGGTTGACCGCCAGCCGGCCGCCCGGCGACGCTACCTCGATGGGCTGTTTGTGCGACTGCATGCCTCGGATACGCGCACGCCGTCCGCTGGGCATGAGTTGCGTCTCCTGTCCCAGACGCAGCCGGCCGTCCTGCAGCGTTCCCGTCACCACCGTGCCGAAGCCCGCAATCGTGAATACACGATCTACGGGGAGTCGCGGGCGTCCAAGGTCGGGTCGGCTCGGCGCGTCGTCCAGCGCCGCATCCAGCGCCGCGCGCAGTTCCGGCAGGCCAGCGCCCGACACCGCTGAGCACGCGACAATGGGCGCGTGCGCTAGTGTGGACGGTGCGAGTCGCTTCGCCACATCTTCGCGCACGAGCTCAAGCCATTCGTCGTCCACAAGGTCACATTTCGTCAGCGCGACGACCCCAGACGAGACGCGCAACAGTTCGAGGATGGAGAGGTGCTCCTCGGTCTGCGGCATAATCCCTTCGTCCGCCGCCACCACCAGCAGCGCCACGTCAATGCCGCCGACGCCCGCCAGCATATTCTTGATGAAGCTCTCATGGCCCGGCACGTCCACGACGCTGGCCTCGCGCCCAGACGGCAGGGTGAGCCAGGCGAAGCCCAGATCAATCGTCATTCCCCGAACCTTCTCTTCCGCGAGTCGGTCCGGATCCATGCCCGTCAGCGCCGTCACGAGTGTGGATTTGCCGTGGTCTACATGCCCGGCTGTGCCAATGCAGCTCATAGCCTACCGTCAACGCCGCCTGGGAATCGGCTTCCCTAGCGCATCTGCGAGCGTACGACGTTGAGTTCCTGCAGCCGCGCCCGCGCCATCGCGCTATTCGGATCTACTTTGGCCAGATTGCGGTATACCCGCGCCGCCTGCTCATACTCCCCAACGGAGTAGTAGGTCTGGCCAAGGAGATCATAGGCTTCGTAGTTGTGCGAGTCCATCCCAATGAGTTGCTGAAGCGCGGCCACGGCCTCCTTCGTTTGCCGGGTCGCGAAGTAATAGCGGGCGATCACCGTCTGCTGCTCGGACGCCTCCGGCTTGCGGTTGATCTCCAGGCAGTACTGCACGAACTGCTGGCGCAGTAGCATGTCGTCGGTGGAGTATTGGATCGCCTGGCGCAGCAGGCTGAGCGCCTCATTGCGGTCCTCCGATCCCCAGCAGATTTCAGCCATACGCTGATAGACCACCGCCGCCTCTTTGACCTGGCCGCGCCGCACATGAATATCCGCAAGCTGGCGCAGGTCGGAAAGCCCCTCATCCAGCAGCCCGCGCGAGATGTTGATGTCGCCGAGTTCACTGCGCACGGCCGGGTCGTCCGGTGCGACGCGCGCCATCTCTTTCAGCGTCGTGACGGCGTTCTCGATCTGCCGGTTGTTGCGATGGTGGCGAACGAGCTGGGCGTTTTCCTGTAGTGCGGCCTGCGGGTCCAGTTGCCGCGCCGAAACCTCCGCGAGCGCCTTGTACACTTCGCCCGTCGGTTGTTGTTGGATGGTGTTGAGCGTAGACTGCGCCTGGCCCGTCTTCCCGGACGCCTGGTAGGCGGTCGCGAGCAGCATCGAAATCTCCGGCTCCGGCGCCCGGTGCTCCTCGCCATCCAGCCGTGGGCGCGCGGCCCAGATCGCCGGATCCGGCGGGTTCATGCGCGCGCTGCGCAACGCCTCCTCGAACTCGCCGGCCGCCTTTGCCGCGTTGGCGGGATCGCCGCCTATGAGCAGTGTCTGCCCCAGCGCGCAGTGGGCCAGCGTCTCAAGTCCAGGAGCGTCTTTGACCTGCTGAAAACACGTGAGCGCCTCCGGCTGCCGGCTGGCGAGCAGGTGCAGTTGGCCCAGCGCGAAACGCAGGTCGGGATTGGCGGGATGCTGGTCGAGCGCCTGGAGATAGTCGCGCGCCAACGTGTCGTAGCTGCGCAGCCGCTCGGCCCGCACGCCACGCAGCAGACGCCCCAGCGTCTCCAGCGCCGCCACTCGGTTGCCGTTCGCGCCCGGCGCGCTGATCGAGGGCGCGACGCCCACACCGGTGGCCAGCGCGATCTGCATCTGTCCCAGCGCCTGCATATTGGCGGGATCCGCCTGGAGCACATGTTGATATTCTTGCACCGCAAACTGCGCGCGATTCGCCTTCATCAACGCCTGCGCGTAGTTGAGCCGCACCTGCACGTTGTTCGGGTTGGCGAGCATGGCCTGTTCATACTCTTGAATCGCGCGGTCCGCGTACCCCAGGCGCAGGTATGAATCCGCCGCCGACATCCGCTCCGCGAGCACTTCGTCGGCGCGGCCCTGCCGGCTGAGTAGTTCGATGAGTTTGACGCGATAGATGGTGTTGTTCGGTTCGAGTTGCAAGATGCGCCGATACGTCGAGATCGCGTCATCCAGGCGATTGTTGACGAGGTAGCTGTCCACGAGAATGGCGTACTTGGCCACCGCTTGCTCAATTTTACCCTGGCGAACGTAGACTTCGCCCAGCATCAAGTGGACATCCAGGTACTGTGGCGCGATCTCCATCACGCGCAGACACTCCTCGATCGCCGCCGTCAACAGACCATGCGCGACATAGTTTTCGATATCACGCAGCGCCTGCGTCACCTGCGCGCGCTGCGCCTCCGGCAGTGAGTTCACCCCGGAGCGCACACCGCTCATGCCGCTGCCGAGGCTGCGGATGATATTGGCGAGCGGATCGCTCTGGCCGGCTGGGGGCATCTCCGACGAGTAGAAGCCGCCGGCGCCACCGAGCGGACCACCCAGCCCCATGTCGCCGCTCCCGTAGCCACCCGCGGGGTTCCCATCCAGCGCTGTGTTTCCCGGCATTCCGGCCGCGCCCAACTGCCCAGAGAGCCCGCTCATCGCCGCGTCCGCTGGTGACTGAGCGGCGGGCATCTGCGCCGACGGTTGGCTCGCCAGCGGATCAGCGGCTGAAGCCGGCGCGCGATTGGCGCCCGCGTCCGGGGCGGCCCTGTCGGGTGCGGCGCCCTTGCCGCGCATGCGCTGGGGAATGTTGCCGCCGAGCGGGCGCGATGGCTCCGCGGGCTTGCGCCGGCGTGGCGGCTGTGGCGACGAGCCGAGCGTCTCGTGCATCATACGCTCGATCTCCGCCACCTGATCTTGCCATCCCTGGCTGCGCAGGAAGCCTAGCAGAGCCGTGTAGACCGTCTCCGCGCCTTCGAGGTCGTTCATCTCCCGGTGCGCCTCAGCGGCTTCCTGACAGAGCTGCAAGAGTTGGTCAGACTCGTCGCGAGTCAGCGCGTCGAGGTTGACGCGGTCCACCGCTTCATCGAAGTAGTGCGCCGCCTGCTCAATGTTTCCCTCCGCGCGGGCGCATTGGCCGAGCGCGTAATAGCAGGACAGGGCGTAATCAGGGTCGTTGAGGAGCAGCTCGAACCGACCGGCGGCGTCGCCCCAGCGATCGGCTTCCTGATAGAGCCAGCCCAGGAAGTAGTGGACATCGGGGCGGTCTACGCCGCCATCCAGCAGTTCCTCGCAGAGTTCGATGGCCTCGAAGAGTTGACCATCCTGCTGGAGCTGTTGGGCTTCGCGCAAAGCACCGGCGACCTGCGCGCCACTGAGGCGTGGGCGATTGTAGTCGTCATCGCGGTAGCGCCCTCCATCTTGAGGTCCGCCACGATGCCCGCGCTGCCCGCTATCCTGGGGACCACCACGCCCGGACCGAGACCCGCTCACGTCCCTGGCGTCGTCCCAGTCAGAGGACGAACCCCGTCTGCCCATGCTTTTGCTCCCGCGTGACCCGTAGAGTCTCACCCGCATCCCAGATTGGAGGATACGCTATCCGGGCGCGGCGCCGCGACAAAACAGGAGTATTTGGCGATGCGCGGCGTAGTTCCTCCCGTCGCGCGCAATAACGACAACCGGGCATCAGTGTAGCATGCGCGCTCGCCGGCGTATATGGCTCAGCGATAATTGTCGAACTGCAACGGGACCGGATAATCTTTCGCCTTGAGCAGCGCGATGACGGCTTGCAGGTCGTCGCGACTCTTGGCGGTGACGCGCACCGCGTCGCCTTGCACCTGCGCCTTCACCTTCGGGGCGTTGTCGCGGATCAATTTGGTGATCTCACGCGCAAGGTCCTGTGAGATACCTTGCTGCAACTCGAGGGTCTGTCTCACCATGCCGCCGCTCGCCGGCTCGATCTTCCCCGGTTTGAGAATCTTGAGGGAGAGATTGCGCCGCACCAGCTTGGATTGCAGCACATCGTACACGCTCTTCAAGGTGAACTCGCTCGCCGTGAGAATGGTGATGCCCTTCTTATCTTCAGTGATCTCCGTCTTCGTATCCTTGAGGTCATAGCGCGTGTTGACCTCTCGCCGTGTCTGGTCAAGAGCGTTGTGCAGCTCCTGCTCATCGAATTGTGACACGACGTCGAATGAGTTTTCCGCCGCCATACCGGTCGCCGCTCCTTCTTCGTGATCGCGCGCCTCGCCGCGTTTAGTGGGCGCCCGCGTCATTGTATCGTACTTTGCGCATAGGTCGCTGGCGCCGGGTGTTTCGCTTCTTGTGTCTACATGATATGCTGCTTGCGGTACGCCAGCGTAGTCGCCTGCATCCCGCGAAAACGCCTGGCGCGCCGCCGACGCTGGTCACGCGCGAATGGCACCGTTACGAAAGGACACCTCCGGCTATGTCCAACCCGCAACAGCCCTATCAACCGCCGTATCCTGACCAACCTGCGCCATCTGCGCAGCCACCGCAGTATGGCGAGTACGCTCAGCCGTACAACACGCCGCAGCAGGGGGACTACGCGCCTCCGAGCGCGCCGCAGCCGCCGCAGCCGCAGCCCTGGGCGCCGTACCAGGAGCAACCGGGCGCATACTCGCCAGGTGTGTACGGCCAGCCACCGGCGAACCCAAACCCCTACGCGCCGCCTCAGACGCCCAATCCCTACGCGCCGCCTGGCGCTCCAAACTCGTTCCTGCCGCCGGGGGCTCCACCACCAATGTCGGGCTATCAGGGCCAGCCAGGTGGCGTCAATCTCAACTTCCAGCGCATGACGCTGCCCGAGAATCGCTTGTACCTCATCGCGGGCTGTGGTGGTCTCGTCGCATTGCTCTCCTTCTTTGCGTTCTCGTACTATGGCGCACTTGGATTCTCCGTCAAAGGCACCGATTTCGCCGGCAGCGGAGGTTACGGCGGCCTCTGGCTCATGGTCATCGGCGCGCTCGTCGCCATTGCGGTGAGCGGACTGCTGGGCATGGGTAGCGCGGCGTTTCCGCAACTGAACGCGCGTAACGGCGCCATCACACTGATCGCGTCCGGCGGTGTCGGCCTGCTCATGCTGCTCTACGTATTCGTGGATTTCAATCCCGGCGGCGGAAGCTGGGGATTCGGATTCTTTCTGACATTCCTGGGCATGTGCGCCGTGCTTGGCGCGGGCGTTCAAGCGTACCGCCGCCTGCAAATGCTGCCGCCGACGCTGCCGCCGAACATTCCACCGTATCAGGGTCCACGCTACTAGCGTCGCGACACGCGCCCGCTTGTATGAGCGTGTGTCGTTC
>DATEGV010000490.1:0-5545 GCA_035279925.1 Ktedonobacterales bacterium
TGGTTGCTGCCGGGGATCAGGACGGGATGCCCCGTCGCCTCCCAGCGCGTGCCGGCCAGGCCCGGATGCCCGGCGGGCAGCGCGCGTGTAGCGCCCTTGCGGTGGACCCAGCCCCAACCCAGCGCGTCGCCCAGCCACTCGTACTGGGCCAGATTGTGGCTGATCTCGTAGATCATCTCCAACTCAGCGCCAAAGACCAGCGCGAAGGCTTCGGCAAGCTGCTCGAAGATCATCAGCCGGTTGACAATGGCGAAGTTTCCACCGGCGTTGACCGCGTTCAGATACGCTCGATAGTTGGGTGAGTCGGGCGTGAAATAGCCGAGGTCTATATGCCGCTGCTCAGGGTGTTCGGCGTGCGCCAGGGCGAAGTAGTTGGTGGCAAGACCATGCCCAAAGCCGCGCGAGCCGGTGTGGACCTGCAAGAAGAGCGTGTCCGTCTCCAGGCAGCGTTGCAGCTCCATGAAGTGGTTGCCGCCGCCCAGCGAGCCGAGTTGATGGACGCCGCGCTCCGGCTTCCCTTCTCCACCCCAGGGAATCACCCAATCGTCGTCCACCGGCAGGCGATCCCGCTCCGCATGGCTGCGATCCACCCGCGATCCGTAGCGGCTCACGTAATAGTCCGCTCCGCCACGGATGATCTGCTCGAATTCGTCGCGGTCAATGTCGAGCAGGCGCGTGCCGTGACCGCCGGCGCCCATCTCGACCCGCTCCATGACGGCGCGATTGAACTCCAGACGCTTGCGCGGCGTCGCCTTTTTCCAGGAGACGTTGGAGCGAGCAGACAGCATTCCGCAACCCTCATCGAAACCAATCGGGCCCAGACAGAGCGTGCCGTCGGTGACGAGCACACAGCCGACCGGCACACCGTAGCCGATGTGGACGTCGGGTGTAATGCAGACGAGTTTGACGCCGGGGAACTGCGTCGCATTGACAAGCTGCGGGTAGAGCGCCTCCTCCGCGTCGTTGAGCAGCTTCGGGGTGAGGAAGAGCCGCAGCGGCACGTCGCCCGTATCCTTGGTGGACAGGGTAAAGTAACCGTCTTCATGCCATACGGCGGCGTTCTTCCAGGACATAGACTGCTCGCTCCTCAGCGTCATTTTATGATGCGCCGGCAACGCTACACCGGCATTGTAACAGGCGCGCGAAGTGTAAAGTGACAGGTTTCCGCTCAGAGATTGAGAGAGCGTCTGGTTACGAACCGGAGTAGAATGCCGAAGTGACGACGAGTGAAGAGGAGGACAACCATGCAACCCGAACCTGTTTCGACCAGGGTGAGTAGCCTCGGAAGGGATGACGCTGTAAGCGCCATCTCATCCATCGCCTACGGCTTCATCGGCTCCCAGGCGCTCTTTGCCGCCCTGGAGATCGACCTCTTTAGCGCGCTCGCGGACGAACCTTGCGGACTGGACGCTCTGGCGGCGAAGCTCTCCGCTCCCGCCGGCCCGCTGAGCGTGTTGCTCACCACGTGCGCAGCCCTCGGACTCGTCGAGTGGGATGGTGAGCGCTATGCCAACAGCCCTGGCGCGCAGCGTTTCCTCTCGCGAGCGTCGCGCAGTTATGTCGGCGATTACTATCTGCGCCAGGTCAGCTCAATTCTCTATCCAAGACTTCCCTCCGTGCGATCGCTGTTACGTGGCGAGGTCACCGAAGGGTTCGAGTACGCCGCGCTCTATAATCCTGGGACGACCGAGGACTTCATCCGTGGCCAGCACGTGGGTTCGCTTGGTCCGGCTACGTTGCTTGCCCGCTCGGATGTCTTCGAGGGAGCGTCCCACTTGCTCGACCTTGGCGGCGGCTCAGGAGCGTTCTCGATCGAGGCTGTCAAAACGCATCCTCGATTGTCGGCGATTGTGCTCGATTTTCCTCAGGTGGTGAGCGTCGCCACGAAAATCATCGAGGAGGCGGGCCTTACGGAGAAGATCACCTGCGCCAGTGGCGACCTGCGGACGGATCCCTGGCCATCAGCCGCCGACGTGATCCTGTTGTCGTACATCGTGAGCTGCTATGAGCCGCGGACACTGCGAGCGCTGCTGGCGCGCGCGTACTCCTATCTGCCATCCGGAGGACGCCTGGTAATCCATGATTTCGCCCTGAACGCGGATAAGCGTGGGCCATACAACGCCGCGCTTTTCCTGTTCGGTCAACTCACCGCGTCGGCCCAAACGCATGGTTATACCGTAGATGAGTTGGCGACGGCGATGCGCGAGCAGGGTTATGAGAGCGTGGCGTCGCGGTCGCTCTTGCCAGATCTCACCTTTCTCGTCAGTGGGCGCAAGCCGTGATGGTCGAATAGACCAACGCGTGTAACGCTCATGCGGATGTAGAGTCCAAAGAGGGGAAGGGTGAACGCTATGTCTGCGACATTTCGCGCGTTTGTTGTTAATCACGCCGCCGATGGGTTTCAGATGGGCGTCCAAGCGATGCGTCTGGACGATCTCCCTCCAGGCGACGTGGTGATCCAGGTATCCTACGCGGCGGTGAACTATAAGGACGCCCTCGTCTGCATCCCCAACGGCAACGTAGCCCGCGCCTATCCGCTGATACCCGGCCTCGAGCTGACAGGCATGGTGGTTGAGTCCGCCGACCCGAGCTTCGAGCCGGGCGAAAGCGTACTGGCCTTTGATTTTGGGAGCACGCAAGGCGTTTCCCGACATGGCGGCTTTAGCGAATATGCCCGTGTGCCGGGCGACTTTGTCTTTCGCCTGCCCGAGGGTGTGGACCGCGCGCAAGCGCTCGTGCTCACCCCGGCGATGATGAGCTTGTTGGCGCTTCGCGAGCTCGAAAAGAATGGCCTGACTCCCGAGAACGGTCCGGTTTTGGTCACGGGCGCGACCGGTGGTGTAGGCGGCGCGGCCGTCAGCCTGCTCTCGTTGCGGGGATACACTGTCGCCGCCAGCACCGGCAAGCCAGACGCCCATGAGTATCTGCGACGACTTGGCGCCAGCGAGATCCTGACTCGCCAGGAGACCGAGGCGCAGAGCGCGCGTCCGCTCGAATCGGAGCGCTGGGCGGGGAGCATTGACACTGTGGGCGGCGCGACCCTAGCCTATCTGCTGCGCACGACGAAGAAGGGTGGGGCGATCGCCGCCGTTGGAGTCGCCGGCGGGGCAGCGTTCAGCTCAACCGTATTCCCGCTCATCCTGCGCGGGGTCAAGTTGCTCGGCATGGATGCCCCATCAACTCCACTCCCCGTGCGGCGCAAGTTGTGGGATGAGGTGATCCGGGAGGCGCCACTGCTGCGTCTGCTGGAGCCGACTATCACCCAAGTCACGCTGGAGGACATCCCCCGCGTGACGCACGCGATGCTCAGCGGGCAGACGCGCGGGCGCACCCTGGTCAAGCTCGGCTGAGCGGTGTCCGTTCCAGGAACGCCAGGATGTGCGCGGCAAGCTCTTCGCCCTTATCCTCCTGTAAGAAATGGCCGGCGCCAGGGATCGTGATCTCCGGCTGATCTTTGGCGGTGGGGATGAGCCGGCGGAAGAAGGCGTCGCCGCCCCTCGTGATCGGGTCGCCGTCGGAGAACATCACCAGCGCCGGCTTATCCCAGCGGGCAAGCGCGCGGCGAGCGTGGCGCAGCGGAGCCGACGCCTCCTGATCGGGTGAGGTGGGCACCAGCGCGGGAAACGCCTTCGCCCCCGCCTTGTAGGCGTCGTCGGGGAACGGGGCTTCGTAGGCCGCGACCACCGCTTCGGGCATTTGGTCGCCCTGGGCCGTGCCGGAGCGGATGATGCGCCCAATCGGCAGGTCCGTCGAGCGCAAGGCGAACGCCTGCCACGCGAGGAATCCCCGCGTCGCCGGCTCATCCCCTGTCGGCAGCCCCGTATTCATAATGACCAGCCGCGCGAAGCGGTCCGGCAGCTCCGCGGCGAGGCAGAGACCCAACAGGCCGCCCCAGTCCTGGCAGACCAGCGTGATCTCCGAGAGCGCCAGCGCGTCCAGGAAGGCGACGAGCGCGTCGTGGTGCATCGCAAAGGTGTAGTCAGCCGTCTCCGTATACTTGTCCGACCGACCGAAGCCGATGAGATCGGGCGCGATGACGCGATGGCCCGCCGCGAGCGCGGGAATCATCTTGCGGTAGAGGTAGCTCCAGGACGGCTCGCCGTGCAGGCAGAGAATCGTCTCGCCGCTCCCCTCGTCCACATAGTGCATACGCGCCCCGCCGGTGACTTCGGCGTAGTGCGGCGCGAAGGGGAAATCTGGGAGCTGAGCAAAACGCTCGTCCGGCGTGCGAATGATCGGCATGGCGTGGTTCTCCTCCTTAGCCGACGGTCTCGGCGGCCGAGACACTCTGGGCGCGCAGATACTCGTCGGCGGCGGCGTACCCCTGCTCGATCCAGGCGGCGGCTTTGTCAAATGCGAGCGAGCCACCTCGCACTCCGCGCGCAGCGTTGATGACATGGATCTGCACCCCACGCGGCGCCCGTTCGATGGCGCGGCGCAGATGGTAGTGGCTCGTCACCTGCACGGTCCGCTCCAGCACGTCGGCCATCGTGAACGCCAGTGTGCTGCGGTGGCGGCGTGACGGCTTCGGAGCCTCACCCATGTCGCCCCATGGGCCCGCGCTGGCTGGGTCCAGGCCGACGTCCACGATGAAGATGCGCCGCGCGCCCATCGCCAGCGCCGTCTCAAGGCTCGCGTTGTCTACCACGCCGCCGTCCACATACACCGTATCGCCGATGCGCACCGGGGGGAACACGCCGGGGATCGCCGACGAGGCCAGCACGGCGGGAGCCAGCAAGCCGCTGGAGAGGACGGTGCGGGCGCCGCGCGTCATATCCGTCGCGATCACCCGCAGCGGGATCGTAAGGTCCTCGAAGGTCGCCCCCTCGCCAAGCGACTTGACGACGAACTGGTGCAGGCCCGCATCCCCATACAGCGACGGATGGCCCGCCGCCACTCGCTGCGCCGCCGCCAGCATCAGCATCCCACGCACCGCCTGTGGGCGCGTGCCCGCCACTGGCTCGCGGCCCAGGAGGACGCGCACCGGATGCGCCGAGCGCCACAGATCGGCCAGTGTATCAAGCTGCGCGAGGGTCGGCGAGTGCGCCAGCATCGCGCCGTTCCATGCGCCGATGCTCGTGCCGACGATCAACTGCGGTCGCTCGCCGTGCTCCAACAATGCGCGCAACGCCCCGACCTGGAACGCGCCACGAGCGCCGCCGCCGGAGAGCACGAACGCGGTGTAATTGCGCCAGCGCGGGCGTGGTTCGCCGTGGGCGTCATGCGCGTGAGGCGTCGCGTGCCCGTTGGCGTGTTCCTCAGAATCCGCCGCTGCCATGTTTGGATCTCCCACACTGATGGGGTAAGAACTGTCCTCACTATACCATGCGGTCGAGCTTGGGTCGCCGTATCCGGCTATACCACGCCCAGTTCAGCGCGCATGACGGCGAGGGGCGCGGGCTGGCCCGTCCAGAGGGTGAACGCCTCCGCGCCCTGGTACAGCAGCATCGGCAGGCCACCGGACGCGCGCAGTCCACGGTCGCGGGCCGCGCGGACCAGCGCCGTCGCGGGGGGATTGTAGACCATGTCGAAAACGTAGGCGTCG
>DATEGV010000491.1:0-12777 GCA_035279925.1 Ktedonobacterales bacterium
CGAGCGCGCCGGCACGAGTGTCGCCTCGACGTATCGCGCGTTGGCGCTGCTCGCGGAGCTCGGCGTCGTCAGTGAGACGGCGGAGGCCGACGACGGCGGGGCCACCGATCCACGCTCGCACCGCTACCTGCTGTGTACGGCGGAGGGCCATCACCATCACTTTGTCTGCCGATCGTGCCACGCGACCATCGAGGTGGCGAGCGAGGCGCTGGAGCGCGCGGTGGAGAGGATGGAGCGCGACCTGGGATTGCGTGTCGAGCGTCACGAGGTCACGCTGAGCGGGACCTGCGCGCAGTGCCGGGATGAGGCGCAACCATGACGCCGATTCTCCTCTCGCTGGCCACCTTCGCCTCCACGACCGTTGGCGGCGTGTTTGCGCTGCGCCACCGCGCCTGGCTGCACTATATCATGGGCTTCACCGCTGGGGTGCTTGTCGGGCTGGTCGCGTTTGACCTCTTGCCGGAGATCTTCCGCCTGCTCGGCGAGCAGCGGCTGGACAGCGCCATCCCGATGCTGGCGCTCGTCTTCGGCTTCCTGGCCTTCCACATCACCGAAAAGCTGACTTTGATCCATGCGAACCATAGTGAGGAGAGCGCGGGCAAGGACGGCGACGCGCGCAACCACCCGCGAGTCGGCCTGCTCTCCGCGCTGGCGCTCTCGGGCCATAGCTTTCTGGACGGCGTGGGCATCGGCATCGGCTTCAAGGCCAGCGCGGCGGTCGGCGTGGTCGTCGCCATCGCCGTCATCGGCCACGACTTTACCGATGGGCTGAACACCGTCACCCTGATGCTCGTCAACCGCAACACGCGCGGACGGGCCTTCGCATTGCTCATGGTGGACGCGCTGGCGCCCGTGCTGGGCGTCGTCTCCACGCTAGTGTTCTCGATCCCCAGCCATCTGCTGCCGATCTACCTCGGCTTCTTCGCCGGCTTCCTGCTCTACATCGGGGCGGGCGACATTCTGCCGGAGGCGCACAGCGAACACAGCAGCCGCATCACGCTCGCGCTGACCGTCGCCGGCGCGGCCTTCGCGTTCGCTGTCACGCGCTTCGTGTAGAAGACCTCACCCCCCGACCCCCTTCCTACTTACGCGGGAAGGGAGAGCCAGACGCGAAGCGCAAACGTCCCTCGTCGCCATCAACCTCAGTGTAGCGAGGGCAGCGTCGAGAAATCGTCTGGGTACGCGCCGGGCGCGGGCGGTTGCGATTGGCCGAGGTCCGTGGGCGGCATGCTCTGATAAGGCGGCGGCGCGCTGTAGTTTGGCGTCGAGGGTGGCGCGGTGAACGGCGCGGGAGCCAGCGCGGGCGGTTCGGCGGCCCGCCCACGGCCAAGCAGGCCACCGATTGCGCCGGCCCCGCCGCCGACAAAGACCAGGGCGATGAAGTCCTGAACGGCGCGCAGCACCGGCGAGCCGAGTGACGGCGTCCCATGGTGGCGCGCGTGGTATGCGTCAATCACCGCGACCGCCAGTTCAACCAACGCGAGCAGGAACGCCGCGATGACACCCGCCGCGAGGCCGCTCTCCAGCCAGCGCGCCCGCCGCGCCGCGAGCAGCCCCGCCACCACCAGCACAATCACCACCAGACAGAAAAAGGCGAACGCCATAACCGTGAGGACGCTCGCCGAGCGCGGATGCGTGCCGATGCGCCGATTCACCGCCCGCAGCGCGAAGCGGTAGATCACGAACAGAACAATGAGTATCGCGCCCCAGAGTAGACCCCAGAACACACCGCCTCCCCGGCGTTGCGGCTGATTCATTCAGTCACCTCACACCAATCGCTTCCAGGGCGCCGCGCCTCGCGTGCCCCGGTATGTTCGGCCCGTTCGCCTCACGTTGCTTGATAGGTCGCTATCAGTGTACCAGACGCGGCTGAAAATTGGATGAGCGCGCTGCTCTGGGCGCCAACGGGCCGATGGGGTACAATGCCCGCATGAATGAGCGGCTCCCGAAACAGTTGGATCGCCTCTTTGCCCGGCGCGGACCAGGCGAGGCGGGGCGAGGACATCAAGCGGGCTCGCGCTTCGCGTGGATGGGCGCGCGGCCCTCATGGTGGGCGCGGACGCGCCTGCCAGGGCGGCGTGATGTGTTTGCGTATCGGACGTGGCGGCGGCAGGCCAGAGCGGGACGGGCGGGGTGAGATGACGCAGAATGACCCCGTCACGACCGAAAATCTCCGCGCGCTCGCGACGCTCGACGTGTACTTTGGGATGGCGCTCGGTTGCGCGGTCGGCGACCTGCGGCGGCCCGGCTGGACATTTCTCGCGCCGCGCCGCGACGTTGATCCGATGGCGTTGCTGTTCGGCAGACGCGCTCTCGCCTATATCATCTCGCCCCTGCCGGAGTCGGCCGGTCAGCCGCGCGGGGGTGTCGCGCTGGTCGCCCCGGAGCTGCGCGTCGCGGTCGCCACATTGCTGCGCCTGCTCTCCCCGACGGAGCTCTTCACGCCAGCCGGTCGGGAAGCGTTCGACGCGCTGGTGCGCTCGGCCACGACTGATAGCATCGCTGGCGCGGACGCGGGCCACATGGCGTTGCGCTATACGACGCGCTCACGCTTCGCGCCCTATGTCGGTCACTTGCGAGAGTGGATCGAGGCGCTGGATGAGTCGGCGGAGATGGAGCCGCTGGCGCTGAGCCTGCTCGCCCGCCACAGCGGCGGCGTGTACGTCATCCGCGAACATGGCGCCATCGCCTCGTTCGCCGGCGTGCGCTTCGATTCGCCGCATGTCTCCGAGGTCAGCCCGCGCACGGTCATCGAGCGCCTGCGTGGGCAGGGGCTGGCCTGCGCTGTGACCTCCTCTGCCACCCGCGCGATCCTGGCGGGCGACCGCATCCCGCTGTACCGGCACCCCGCCGGCCACGCGCCGTCGGAGCGGCTCGCCGCCGCGCTTGGCTACCGCGCGTATGGCGACGCCATCACGTATTTCACCGAGTCGCGTTAGGTCGGGCTACCCTTACGGGCCTTGCCTCGCGTCGGCCGCCGGCAGAGGGGCGTCGAGGAACGCGAGGACCATCGAAGCCAGCCACTCGGCGCGCTCCGGGACCATCACGTGCGTTGTGCCCGGCAGCACGGCAAACTGGGAACGCGGCAGACCGACGAGATCACCCACGACGCCGCCACCAAGCAGGCGAAACATCTCCATGGTGTGCTCCGGGCGCACGATATCTGAGTCGCCGATGATGAGCAGGGCGGGCGGTTTGAGGGAGGCGATGGTCTGAGGCTCCCGATCTCCAACCGCGCTGTCAAGGTCCGCAATCTTCGCGACGAGCTGACGCCAGTTGTCCGGGTGTGGCGCGACCTGGACATATGCTTCGTGAAAAGGGGAGCCGTCCAGCGCGTCAGGTTTCATTGGTTCGCCCGCGGCTAGCATCTCGGGATACATGCCATCGCGACGGAAACTGGTTCCCCCCGCCCAGACGAGTTTGCGCACGACGTCGGGCGAGCGCAGGGCAATCTCAAGCGCGACGGCTCCCCCGGAGCTATAGCCGAAGAAATCGGCGCGCTCGATTCCGAGGTGGCCTAGCAGTGAAGTGGTGTCACTGGCCCATTGTTCGAGAGTGAACGGGCGATCAATGTCGGCGGTGTGACCGTGCCCCTGCTGCTCGATGGCGATAACGCGCCGCGACGTCGCAAGGAGCGGGAGCGTCTTGCCGAATGATGTGGCGATAGTCGAGAGATTGCCGTGGAGCAGCACCAACGGGTCACCGCTGCCGTGAATCTCGTAGTACATGTCGAGACCGTTCACTGGAGCGTAGCCGCTCTCCACCATCGCTGCGGCCGGATGTTGTGTCATCATGGACGCCCCCTTCCGCTCCTTCAACGAGTGATTGTCGCGCGTCGTTATGAGCAAGCTGACCTAACCCCCCAACCCCCCTTCCCAATGGGGAAAGGGGGAGCCAGAAACGAACCTTGTCATGCTCCCACGGGGGAAGGAGCGCCAGCAGCGCGTGGACACTGTGCGCGCGGTTCCATCGCCAGTCAGGAGTGCGACGGATCCATAAATAGGGCGATGCGATTGCCGGCTGGGTCAGCGAGAACCGCTGAGAACCCGTAAGCCGACTCGGTTTTGGGTGTCAGCGTGCGCGCCCCCAGCGTCTCCGCTTTCGCCAGGGTGGCGTCAATGTCATCGGTGTAGATGTAGATCAACACTCCGCCGTCTGGCGCGCTCGTGGTCTCCGCTACCTGAACGAATGCGCCGCCAGGGCCGCGTTGTGGCTCAAACAGATGGTACTTGTTGTCTGGATCGGTCTGAACCTTCCACCCAAACACCTCGGCGTAGAACGCGCCGTTCGCCCGTGGGTCATGCGCCGGGATCTCCACGTGGCAAATAGGATGATCCGACATGCTCCTTGCCTCCTACTTCGGCTGATAGGTGAGGACGATGACGCCCGATGGGAACTGCTTGCTTTCGACCAGCGTGAGTGTCTTCATCGCGCCTCCGTCTGGGTAGAGGCGCTTCCCGCTGCCCAGGACTACTGGGAAGACCATCAGGCGATACTCGTCAATCTGGCTCTGCGTATGGAGCGTCCGCGCCAGTTGGCCGCTGCCGAACAGGAGGATATCCCCGTTGATCTGCTGTTTCAGCGTGGTCAGCGCATCCGCCAAATCGCCCTTGAGCAGGGTGGCGTTCCACGTCATGTCGGTGAGGGTCGTCGAGGCGACGTACTTGGGCAGGCTGTTCATGCGCTCCCCATACGCGCCTGTGCCGGACATCGTTGGCCACGCGGCCGCGAACCCCTGATAGGTGCGGCGACCCAGCAGCAGCGCGTCGGCCTTGGCGAGCTCCTCGGCTTTCCACTGCTCCTGTTCGGGGCCGCCAAACTTGAAGGTCCAGCCCCCATGTTCGTAACCTTCCGCGCCGCCCGGGTCTTCCATGACGCCATCCAGGCTCACAAATTCGGAGACAACGATTTTGCCCATTGTTATGCTCCCACTTTCGTGCTCTCGCTGAACGTTTGTCTCAACTCATGTCACGTTGACGCGATGCGATCTCAGTCCACTTGCCCGGCGAGGTAGGCGGCAAGCTGGCTGAGCGTGCCGGCAAACCCCTTTCGCACCGAATCCTCCGCGCTCCAGAAGGTGTCACGCTCCTCGTCCGTGGCGTTGAGCGGGCCACCCCGGAGCGTCACCGTCGTTTTGCCGTGATGCTCGGTGAGCGTCACCGCGTTCAAGATCTCCAGCGGCCAGGTGGCGCTGAATGGAGCGCGGGTGATGGCGCATGTGTCATCGGAAAACGAACTGACGAAGACGATGCGCTCGGAAGGCTGAATGTCGCGATACACAAACCGACCCCACATGACGTGGCCGTCTGGGGAACGCATGGAGTAGTGGAAGACCCCGCCGGGACGAAGATCCAACGTGTGGACAAGCATCGTGAGTCCGGCTGGCCCCCACCAGCGGGCGAGGCCATCGGACTCGGTGAAGGCCTGCCACACAAGCTCACGTGGCGCGTCGAAGATGTGTGTGATGACGAGCTCCCGCTCGTCGGGTGGTGACGCGGGATCATTGCTTGTCGTCATGCGGATGCTCCTCTTCTCGTGGTTGCGGTTGCTGTCGTTGCTGCTCGCGCAGGTACGTTTCAAGGCGATCAAAGCGCGCGTCCCAGAGATGACGGTACGACGCGAGCCAGGTGTCAAGCTCGTCGAACGGTTGACGGCGCAACTGGTAGATGCGCTGCTGGGCGACAGGACGCGCCTCGACGAACCCGGCCGCACTGAGCACGCGCAGATGTTTGGACACCCGCGGTTGACTCATGCTGAGCCGCTCGGCGATTTCGCCGACCGAACGCGGTCCATCACGCAAGAGTTCGAGAATATGTAGCCGGTTTGGTTCGGCGAGAGCGCCCAGTGTCGTTAACATGCTCCATATATACCTCAACGGGCATATACGTGTCAAGGCATATATGTCCGTTATAACTTGGAGATCGTCATACCGTGCTCTGGGGAGGTACGGGTAGCACAGAGTTACACAGAGTTACACAGAGTTACACAGAGTTACACAGAGTTACATAGAGTTACACAGAGTTACACAGAGTCACGTGGGGTTACACTGAGCCGGGGCGCGCGTAGACCGTGTACTGGCCGGCGGTGTAGACGACCGGCCACTGGCGAATCCGCGCCATCACGGGAACAAGCGCGTCCGTCTGCCCAGGCATGGCAAGCTGGCGCAGCAGGTCGTCCACCACGACATAGCGGGCGTGGTCGAGCGAGACCGAGTAGACCCAGCGTGAGGACGGCAGGTTCGCGGGATAGAACGCAGCCGCGTCGCCCGCTTGCGCGATGGTTTGCAGGAGATCAGCGCCCTGCACTCCGGGCGCGTCCGTGGGGTGATCGAAGCGCCAGGCCAGCGCCGGCGAGGCGAGCACGAGGTCGCCGGTCTGGGCGTGGGTGAGGACGAAATGGATGGTCGTCCGCGCGTCGGTGGGCGTGGCGAGCACGCTATCCTGCCGCGTTGGAATCGAGCCGCTGAGGTCGCTGGCGACGGCGATGCCGAGCGGCGAGACGAGCGCCAGAAAGACGACCAGCGCCGCCACGAAGCGCGGCATCCGTAGGGCGGCGGGAATGTTCAGACCGCCGGTTCCGTCGCCAACGTTTCGCCGCGGTGGCGCGCCGTAACGCCGTGCCAGCGTGTTGGGTCGCGCGAGCCAGGGAACACCGGCCCATGGGCGGGCGCGCTGGAGCCGCGTCATCCCCTCCAGCGTCCAGGCGTAGAGGCGGCGCAGCGCGAGATGCAGCGCCAGGCCGCCACCAAGCGCCAGCAATGGCAGCAGCGGGACGATGGTGTGGACGCTGGGTCCCAGCGCGCGCGCCTTCAGGGCGACGAAGCCCACCGTCGTCAGCGCGGCGAAGAGGAACCAGCGCACACGTGGCGGCGCGAGAAAGCAGCCGACGAGGCCGAGGATCACCCAGGCGTCAAGCGTCACGAAGCGGAAGTAGTTGATGAGCAGCTCGATGAATTGCAGGATGAGGTTGCCGCCCGCCGCGCGCAGGAACGTCGCGCCAAAGTCGGCGGCGAAGACGCTGGGGGAGATGACGAAGCAGACACCGAGGCCGAGGAGCGGTATCGCCAGCGCGACGCCTAGCGCCGCGAGCGCGGGCCGCCAGCCATCCCGCAGGGCAAGTAGCGCGACGAAGAGCGCCCAGCCGACGCCTTCATAATCACTGAACGCCGCCAGCCCGGCGAGCGCCGCCGCGACCAGCAGCCAGCGCCATGCGCGCGACTCGTGGTAGCGCCAGCTTGCCCACAGGCAGAGGACGCCGACGAAGGCAAGTTGCGCATAGGTGTAGCCCCAGCGGGTGTTGGCGAGCATGATCGGCGTGGCGGCGTAGATCGCGCCCGCCCAGAGCGCCGGACCGGCCCCCAGCAGGCGCCTGCCGACCGCGAGCAGCGCGATGCCCGTGAGGACGGCGTAGAACGCGGCGAGGGCGCGCACGGCGACGATACTGTAGCCGAAGAGGTGAATCGCGACGCCGAGTTGCAGGTAGAAGAGCGGCGGGTGCTGCGCGAAGGCGGAGGTGAGGGCGAAGAGGCGCAGGTGGCCGTGCGAGAGGTTCCAGGCGATGTCGAGGTTGTAGCCTTCCTGCGCGTCCCACCCCGGAACCGTGCCCAGGCGAACGATGTGCAGCAGCACGCTCAGCAGTACGATACCGCCGGCAGCGAGCGCGAGTCCGATGCGCCGCGTACGCTCCGGGCGCCTACGAGCCGACGCGGCCTGATCTACCCGCGCGGATTGCGCCGAAACACTCATACCGCCGCTCACTCCCCGCAACCGCCGGCTCCCGCGCCGTCACGCGCCAGTATAGCAGCGTCACCACGCGCCGCCCATCGCGCTGGGACCAACGCAGGCGTCGGGCCAGTTGGTACTGAATTGGGGCAGGTTATGTGAGTGGGTTAGGCGAGCAGGTCCACCGTCGCCTCCTCGACGACACGCCACTGCTTGGCGCGGGGATCCACGATCGCGAAGTGGTCGGTTGCCGCGAGCTCGATCAGGTTGACGCTGTCTCCTCGGTCACGCGCGGCGTCCGCATAGCGCCGGCTCTGCTCGATGGGCACGTTGTCATCGTCGCGCCCGTGAATGAGCGTCTGGGGGATGCCGGCCGGCAACAGCTCGATGGGCGAGGTGGCGTCGTAACGCGCCGGCTCGTCCTGTGGCGTCGCGCGCAGCAGTTCCTGGGTGGCGTTGGCGCTGAGCCGCTGCTCCCAGGCGCGGCGCAGGTCCAGCACACCCGCCAGCGAGACGACGCCGCGCAACATGAGCGGCGCGTCGCTGTACAGCTCGCTATTCGTGGGGATGTTGCGGCGCAGCGCCAGCCAGCAAGCCAGATGACCCCCGGCGGAATGTCCCAGCGCCACGACACGCGCGCGGTCAATCGGATACTGCGTTACCAGCTCGCGCACGTAATCCGCGGCCAGCGCGACATCCGCGAATGTGCCGGGCCAGCCGCCGTCGGGGTGGCCGATGCGCCGGTACTCGATGTTCCACGTCGCGATCCCCAGACGCCGGAGGGCGGCGCAGGCGTGGCCGAAGTAGGCGAGGTCGTAGCGGCTGCGCCAGTAGCCGCCGTGGATGGTGATGACCAGCGGGTACGGCTCGCCGGCGTCGGGCAGACGCAGATCACCGTACTGGTACGGGCCGTCACCGTACTGGATGCGCGCGTCGGCGGTCGGTGGCGGGAGCGTGAGAATATCCTCTGACATCGCGGCTACCTTCTTGTTGGAGGGTACGGGACGGGTCACGCAGAGTCACACAGAGTCACACAGAGTCACACAGAGTCACGCAGAGTCACACAGAGTCACGCAGAGTTACACAGAGTTACACAGAGTTACACAGAGAAGTTACTGAACGGCGCTAGGCCGCGCGATCGAGCCGGGCGTGGCGAAGAGTGGGCTAACACGCGCCACCTCAAAAACTCCGCGTGACTCCCCTTAAACTCCCTTTGACTCTGCGTGAACCGTACCTGACTCTGCGTGAACCGTACCCTTTCCTCGCCCCGCGGTAAACGAGGTGAAGTTATCGCACCAACGCCCCGATATAGTTGCTGGGCTGCGCGCCCGCCGTAAACCACAGGTCGCCGTGGCTGTCCATCACCATCCCGAAGGGAACGCTCTGCTGAACGGGCAACTGATAGAAGGTGAACGCGCCGGTCGCGCTGGCGTAGGCGACGATCGCATTGCAGCCGTTGCAGGTGAACAAGATCGTGCCGTCCGCGCCAGGCACGACGGCGTACATGCCGGCCGGGTTACCCAGCGTTTGCGGAACGGCGATCTCCGTCACTTTGTCCGTTCGCGTGTCCACGTAGCCAAGTTTGCCGTTTTGATATTCGGTGAACCAGACGCGGCCCTGGCTGTCTGGAGCCATCGCGTAGACGCCCGCCGTCGGGTCGCTCAGGTGGTAATTCTGGATCGCGCCGGTCGCCGGGTCGAGCCGGCCAATCGCGCCGCCGCTGAGGTCGCCGAACCAGATCTGGCCGCTGGGCAACACCGCCAGACTGAAGGGATACGGCGTCGTGCCGGGCGTCGCGTCTGGCACATTCCAGGTGGTGATGGCGCCTGTCGCGGGGTCGAGCCGACCGATCTTGCCCTTTGACGAAAACTCGGTGAACCAGAGCTTGCCGTCGGCGTCGAAGACGAGATCCTGTGGCGCGGACGACGTTCCCAGCGGATAGGTGGTGAACGATTCGGTGGTCGGGTCGAAGCGGCCAATATAGTTCGCCGCCTGCTCTGAGTACCAGACGTTGCCCTGCGCGTCCACCACCGTGTCCATGATGTTGTAGCGCCCGTTGGGCGCCGTCCAGGTAGTGATGACGCCAGTTTGTGGGTCGAGCCGGGCGAGCTTGTTGGTGAACATCTCGCCGAACCAGAGGTTGCCCTGCTGGTCCAGCGCCGGAAGCATCACGCCGCTATCGCCGGGAACCGTGCCCCACGCGCGGATATGGGCCAGTCGCACGCCGGGCTGCGTTGGGACGGACGCCTGTTCGGTGGGGACGGGCGCGGCCTTGGCCGTTTGCCCCGTGGCGTGTACGGCGGGTTTGCCTGCCGGCGCGCTGGCGGATTTCGGGCCGCCCATACCAGCCAGGATCACTCCCGTCAGTCCGCCAATGACCAGGAGGATGGCCAGAAACGCCCCCTGCCGCCGCATCCACTCGCCGCGCCAGAACGGCTGCCGCTCCGGCGGCGCTGCCACAGACGCCGGGGCCTCACGCTCAACGTCTATATCGTCGTGTATCATAACTTGACGCCATATTCCGCCCAGCGCCTCGTCACCAGCGCCTGGACCTCTGGGGTCATTTCGATGTCCGGCGGCCAGGGCCGTGGATGCCCCTCCTCCGGGAACTTTGCGGTCGCGTCGAGGCCCATCTTCCAGCCGTACTTCTCGAACGGCGAGGAGTGATCGAGCGCGTCCACCGGGCCATCCACCATCAACGTGTCGCGTTTGGGGTCCACGTTGTTGCCGACGCGGAAAAGCACCTCGTGGAGATTCTGCACGTTCACGTTCTCGTCCACCACGATGATGAACTTCGAGAGCATCATCAGCATCATACCCCAGATGCCGGCCATGACTTTCTTGGCCTGCCCCGGATACCGCTTGCGGATCGAGACGATCACCACGTTGTGGAAGCCGCCCTCGATGGGCATATTGATGTCTACGATCTCCGGTAACAGCACCCTGAGCAGATGCAGGAAGAAGCGCTCGGTCGCTTTGCCGAGGTAGGCGTCCTCCATCGGCGGCTTGCCGACGATTGTCGTCGCGTAGATGGGGTTGCGGCGGTGGGTGATGGCGGTGATGTGCATGACGGGATACGGCTCGACGGGTGTGTAGTGGCCGGTGTGGTCGCCGAACGGCCCCTCCGGCAGCAACTCGTCGGTGTCCACATACCCCTCCAGAACGATCTCGGCGCTTGCGGGCACCTTCACGTCCACCGTCTTGCACTGTACGACCTCGACGGCCTTGCGCCGCAGGAAGCCGGCGAAGAGCAACTCATCCACGCCGGGCGGGAGCGGGGCGCTGGCGGCGTAGATGCTGGCTGGGTCGGCGCCGATGACGACGGCCACCTCCATGCGCTTGCGCTGGTGAAGCTGCGCGTCGCGGAAGTGCGCCGCGCCGCCCTTGTGGATCTGCCAGTGCATGCCCACCGTGCGTCCGTCGCGCACCTGCACGCGATACATGCCGATGTTGCGCTTGCCCGTCTCGGGGTCTTTGGAGTGGCACATGGTGAGCGTGAGGTAGCGCCCGCCGTCCAGCGGCCAGCATTTGAGGATCGGCAGCTTCTCAATGTCTATGTCCTCGGTGATGACAACGTCCTGGCACGGCGCGTGGTGGACCGTCTTCGGGCCGATGCGCGCGAGCTCCGCGAGCTCCGGAATCAGCCGCGCCTTCTCGATCAACCCTTCGGGTGGGCGATTCTGCACGATGTCGAGCCAGCGCTGAATCCGCGCGCCAAGCTCGTCGAGGGAGTTCACCCCCAGCGCCCACGACATGCGATCCTCGCTGCCGAAGAGGTTGATGGCGACGGGCATGTCGTAACCGCGCACGTGCTCGAAGAGCAGCGCCGGCCCGCCCGCCTTGCTCACGCGGTCGGTGATTTCGGTGATCTCAAGCTCCGGGGAGACGGGAGCCGTGATGCGCGCGAGCTGGCCGCGCTTGTCGAGTAGGGCCATGAACTCACGAAGGTCTGTGAATGCCATGCGGAATCTTCCAAACTACCGGGACTGGCGCTCTGGGCGGAAGGGCCAAAGAGAGGTCTCTACAGATTATGAACGGGCTTGAAACACGCGGTCAACCGCGCTCCACGAGCGCGCGCACGTCCTCCGCTCCGATGCGCCCCTCCAGCCGCTCGACCCCATCCACGACGATGACGGGGATGCGATAGCGATACCGTTCGAACAGCTCGTCGTCGCGCCGGATATCAATCTCGTCCAGCTCAAAAGAGTGATCCGCCGCCAGGTCTTCGAGATGGTCGCGCGCCTCGTCGCAGAGATGGCAGCCGGCCTTGCTATACAGAATGACGCGCATTGGCGCCCTCACCTCCTGACCGACCGCGGCTCTGGCGCCGACTGGTGACCTCACCCCCTGACCCCCTCTCCCACATGGAGAGGGGGAACCTGCCCTAGCGCCGATGACAACCTCGTAGACTCGCCCGGTCACAGTTGGCCAGCCACGCGTTCCAGAGCGTAGCACAGGGCGCGCGGCCGGCGCCGATTCGAGTAACCGCGTTGGGAATAGATGTATGTACGGGAAGTCGCGAGGGGAGATGTCCGCTCGGTTCGCTGGACGGCGGCACGACCCTTGCTTTTTGGAGTCATGCGAGGGGAGACGGCGACAAGCGCAACCGCCTGAGGCACACGAGTGCCAGCTTGGAGCGACGTGAGGCGCGCAGCCTCCAACGCGCGAGGTGGTACACTCGTAAGTAGAGGTGTAGGGCGGCAGCGAAGCCGGTATCCGCAGCGAAGCGTCAGCAGTGGCGCGGGCCGCGACCCGCCCGGAGGTATCATTCCATGACAACACACGAACGTGAATTCAACGAAGAAGAGACTGCGCTGCCCGAGGAGCCGATCAATGTCTCCGAGCCGGAGGCGATCGGCCCAACCACTGACAGCGCCTCCCATAAATCGCGAGCCCGCCGGCAGTCTCCGCGTAGCGCCGCACGCCGTCTCTCCGACGAGCGCGCCATCGTCCAACTGCCAACCAGCGATCACGCCGTCCAGGCGACGGATGAGGCGGACGGCGACGCTTCGGCGCTGCACGACCTGGAAGCGCAGGGCTTCACCGAGGATGAAGC
>DATEGV010000492.1:0-14663 GCA_035279925.1 Ktedonobacterales bacterium
CGCCAAGTATTATCGCCGCGAAGCCGCGTTCATCCCGCCGCCGGTGGACACGTCGCGCTACTACATCTCACCCCAGCATGACGACTACTTCCTGGTCGTCTCGCGCTTGATTCCGTATAAGCGGATTGATCTTGCGGTCAAGGCCTTCTCGCTGCTTGGGCTGCCGCTGCACGTCATCGGGACGGGCCGCAATGAGCGCCGGCTCAGGCGTATGGCGGGCAAGAATGTCACGTTCTAGGGCCACCTCTCCGATGATGACGTACGCCAGCATTTGTCGCGCTGCCGTGCTTTCATCTTCCCCGGCGAGGACGACTTCGGTATCACGCCGGTCGAGGCGCAGGCGTGTGGCCGTCCAGTGATCGCCTATGGCGCGGGCGGCGCGCTCGCCTCAGTAGTGGAAGGCAGTACCGGCCTCTTCTTCAACACGCAGACGCCGGAGTCGCTCGCGGATGTGGTCGCGGACTTCCGCGATGAGTACTTCGATCCGCACGCGATCCGACGCCATGCTGAGGAGTTCGATACGCAGCGGTTCCTGCGGCGCTTCTCGCAGTTCGTGGAGACGAAGGTGGCCAGCCATCCGGTGTTGGCGCGCAAGGCCGGCCTGGAATACCGCAATCCGGCGCAGTCCTGGTCTACGAATCCATTCGAGCAGGCGATGAATGAGAGCGCCCACCGTATGCGCCGGCCCTCCAGCTATGAGCCGCTGGATTGAGGCGAGGAGCTAACCTAACCCCCCCCGACCCCCCTCCCGCTTTACGGGAAGGGGGCCCAGAAGCGAGCGCCGTCGTAGCGGACCAGCGCCTATTGGCGGATGAGGGCGTACCGCACGGACGGCTCCTGCCGGCGCACGGCCTGGCGCACCTTGTCCGTGACCGCCTCGACGCGGTCCGAGCCTACCTGAAAGGCGATCAGCGAGCCGAGCACGACGCCGCACAGGCCACCGAGCAAGATACCCTCCACAAAGAATCGGTTTTTGACCGTCGACATCGTCGTCACCCTTCCGTTTGCCATCATTTTGCCGTCACTGCGGCGATACGACCGTTGGCGCGCTGCTCCAGAGTCGTTCGAGGCGGTAGAAATCGCGCTCCATCGGTCCAAACACATGGACGATGACATCGCCATAATCGAGCAGCAGCCAGCCGCCGTCGGCCTGGCCTTCGCGTCCGCGTCGCTCGACACGCAACTCCGTCATCTTGTCCTCAATCGCCGCGGCGATCGCTTGAATCTGCCGGGAATTGGCTCCCGTGCAAATGACAAAGAAGTCAGCGATCACCGATAGCTCGCGGATATCCAGCAGGGCAATGTCGGCCGCTTTTTTATCGGACGCGGCTTCCACGATGGCTTGTGCTATTTCAGCAGGCTCCAGAACGCTGTCCTCCCTCGGTGAACCTACATCGGCATGCCAATTGGTCGCGCGCGTTGCGCCTCGACATGCCCTTGTAAGTATACCATGCGGGGAATCGTCGTTGCCGGCGCTCATCAGCGACAACCTCACCGGATCTCCTTACTATTTCGACTGTTGAGGCTGGCAAATGGTCACACAACCGCGGCACGCATTCGTCCTACCGGCGGGTGACGCAAAAGTCCTAGCGGGCGTCTAACCGGCCACCACGCCGTGCATTACCGTACATAGAGCTCATAATGGTCAGTTGGTGGCGAGTGGTGTGCGGTATACTCGTCGCAGGCAACATGAGGCGTTATTGATGAGGGGCGGGGAATAGTATGCGTTGTGCCATTTTTTCTGATGTTCATGGCAATGATGAAGCGTTGCGCGCGGTCTTCTCGGATTTGGACGCCATCGGTAGGCAGTCGGGCGGTCGCGTTGATCAGATCTGGTGCCTCGGGGACATCGTCGGCTACGGCCCGGAACCGAGCGAATGCGTGCGTTGGATACGTCAGCGCGTGGATGTCTGCATACCGGGCAATCACGACTGGGCGGCCGTGGGCAAGATTGACCTCGACGAGTTCAGCGGCGCCGCCGCCGAGTCCGCCGAGTGGACCCGCGACCACCTCCAGCCGGACGAGCGCGTGTTCCTGCGCTCCTTACCTGACCGCTCGCACATTGGCGACTTCACGCTGGCGCATGGCAGCCCGAGCAATCCCATCTGGGAGTATTTGATCACGCCGGCGGGCGCCGCGCCGAATTTCGCCGCCTTCGACACGCTCTTCTGCGTCGTCGGCCATACCCACCTGCCGACGATCTTCTTGCAGCCGACGTCAGAGAAAGGCTTGATGTACGCCGCGCTGCAGCGCCATCGGCCACGGCCCCAGTTCGTCGCGATGGCGACACCCGGTGGTCCCTCCTGGAACACGATGGAGCATGAAGCGATCGAACTCTTCGGCGGCGAGGAATGGGCGCGCTGCGAGCGGCTCATGCCAGGACCTGGCCTGTGGATGCTCCCGCACGGCTACCGCGCCATCGTCAATCCCGGCAGCGTCGGTCAGCCACGCGACGGCGACCCACGCGCCTCGTATGTCATCTACGACAGCGCCGTCGGCTTCGAGTTCCGCCGCGTGCCCTACGACATCGGCGCCACGCAGCGCAAGATCCGCGCGCGTGGCCTCTCGGCCCGGCTCGCCGAGCGCCTTACCAGAGGGTTGTAGCCGGCGAGACTATTGGTTGATCGGGTCGCGATACCACTTGTTGGCGGTGGACATTTCCTGGTCGGAGATCAACGCCTCGATATAGCCGACGCGCGAGAGTGGGAAGAGGCACCACTTGATGGGTTTGGGCAGCCAGACGACTGGACGGCCCTCGCGCGAGCGAATGTTGCGGAGCAACACAAAGGTGGCGTTATCGGCCAGCGGGCTCTCCATCTCCGCCTCGAACGGATCCTCATTCAACACGTGGACCACCACGCGAACCTGGTCTCGATCTGACATGCCTGAGTCTTCCTTTCGCCGGTTATGTCATCACCACCCACAACGTCACCGAGCCGAGCCGCAGTTGCTCGCCGTCGGCAAGCGGGTAGCGTTGCCGTGGGAGGAGGCGGCAATTGTTGATGATCGTCTCATTGATGCTTTCGAGGTCTTCGATGAACACGCCCTCCGGGGTGACATAGATCATCGCGTGCTCCCGTGAAACGCCGGACGCCGCGCCGTTCCAGTCCTCCAGATCTACTTCTGGGGTAAGGTTGCGTCGCGGGTCACGCCTGCCAATGAGATAGCGATTCTTGCCCGCCAGCTCGAAGGTCTTGCCGCTAGACAGACGTAGCCGAATTCTCGGCGGCGTCAACTCCATAGGCCCACGCGCGCCAAGGGGCGGCTGCTGCTCTTCCGCGCGCCTCCTGACGGTAGGCTGGCGCGGGATTGTATGCACAGGGGTGGCGGGAGTCAACGGCGCAGGGGGAACGGGCGCCTCCTTCGCGCGTGTGGCCGGCGCTGGAGTGGGGTGGTCGGCGAGTAACGAGGACCTCCCACACGTATCACAGAACAGCGAACCGACTCGCAAGGGCTGGCCGCAATGAGGACAATTGATCATGCGAGTACCACTTCTCTGAGTCCGGCGAGCTTCCCGGCGTGCGCCTTCGCGGCGCGGCGCGCGTCGCCACGTGATGCGCGCCGGCATGGAGACTGATGTGTAGCCGCATGATAGCGAGAGCCTCAGGTGATGTCAAGCGTGGTGGGACGCAAGGGCGCCGTCGTGCTTCCAGGTCTCCGCCCGCGTGAGCAGCTCGTCGGCGGCGGCGCGGGCGGCGGCGGTGTTCCTGCCGCCGAGCATCTGGCCCAACTCGACGGCGCGTTCGGGCGTCGCCAGCGTCTCAACGTTCGTCGTAGTGCGTTCGGCGGTGAGCGCCTTCGCGACGCGATAGTGGCAATCGCCCAGCGCCGCGATCTGCGGCAGGTGCGTCACGCACAAGACCTGATGCGACTGGCCAAGCTGCCAGAGCTTCTCGCCCACCGTCTGGCCCGCGCGGCCGCTGACGCCGGCGTCAATCTCGTCGAAGATGAGAATCGGTACGATGTCGGCGCGGGCGAGAATCGTCTTGAGCGCCAGCATAAGGCGTGATGTTTCGCCGCCCGAAGCGATGCGCGCCAACGGCTTGAATGGCTCGCCCTGGTTCGGCGCGATGAGGAACTCGACGCTGTCAATGCCGGTCGGTCCGAAGGCGTATCGCTCCTCGTCGTCCCGCGCCTCGCCCAGGCGCGCGGGCGCCCCGTCCGCATCGCGCCGCTGGCTGATCTGTACCTGGAAGCGCGCGCGCTGCATCGTGAGGTCACTCAACTCGCGTTCCATCGCCTCGCTGAGGTGTTGGCCGGCGGCGAGGCGGCGTTGTGAGAGCTCGCCTGCCAGCGACCCAATGCGCGCCCGCAGCGGAGCCTCCCGCGCCTGCAATTCGGATGCCCGCTCCTCGCGATGCGTCAGCTCATCCAGTTCGCGCGCGGCCTCCTCGGCGTACGTCAGCGTCTCCTCGATGGTCGCGCCGTACTTGCGCCGCAGTTTCGCGATCAGGTCGAGCCGCTCCTCCACCTCCGCTTGCCGCTCCGGGTCGGCGGCGATCTCATCCTGATAGCCGTGAACGGCGCTCGCCACATCTTGAAGGAGATACATGCCCTGCTCCAACGCAGTGAGCTGGTCGGCCACGCTGTCGTCCAACCGGATCAGCTCCCCTAGCGAGCGCGCGGCGATCCCCAGCGTGTCCAGCGCGCCCGCCGTGTCTCCCGCGTCGTCACCCGCCAGCGCCGCGTAGATGGTGGCGGCCAGTTCGCCGAGGCGCTCCGCGTTCGCCAGGCGACGCCGCTCCGTCTCTAGTTCTTCGAGCTCGCCGGGACGCAGCCGCGCCGCCTCGATCTCCTCCACCTGATAGCGCAGCAGCTCGATACGCCGTTCGATCTCGCGCTCATCGCGCCGCATGCGGTCAAGCTCGCGTCGCGTCGCGCGCCACTGCGCCACCGTCTCGGCGACCTGATCCCGCAGCTCCGTCACCCCTGCGTAGCGGTCCAGGTAGTACACATGCTGCTCCGGGCGCAGCAGGGCGAGGTGCGCGCTCTGGCCGTGGATGTCTATGAGAAAGCGGGCGACACGCTGGAGACTAGAGAGCGGCACGGCGCGGCGGTTGATGCGCGCGATTCCCCGGCCGCCGCGCAGGATTTCGCGGGAGAGAATCAGCGCGCCGTCCTCCGGTTCGATGCCAAGCTCGGCGAGCGCCCCGGCCAGCGTAAGCGCCTCGCCATCCGCGGCGTCCTCGTCCTCGCCAGTTGGCGGCTGATGCGTGTTCGCGGTCGTCAAGGTCGCCACGTCGAAGATGCCCTCGACGATGGCGCGATCCGCGCCCGCCCGCACGACGTCCGCGCCCATGCGCTCGCCCACCAGCGCGGAGATGGCGTCCACGATGATGGACTTGCCGGCGCCGGTCTCGCCCGTAAACACGTTCAGGTGCGAGCAGAAGCTGAGCCGGAGACGGTCAATGATGGCGAAGTCAGAGATGTTGAGTTCGAGAAGCATGTTATAGATTATCTCGCAATTTGGCGGCGAGCACGCGATAGAAGTACGTCGGCGGCCGGCGGCGCAGGAACGTCGTCATGTGGGCGTTGCTCCGCACCGTCACCTGCGTGCCGGGCGCGATATCGCAGTTGAGCTGCCCGTCGGCGGAGAGCACGGCGGCGGCGGAGTTCTCCTCGATGTCCAACGTGATGACGGCGTTCGGCTCCAGGATCAGCGACCGGTCGGCGGCCAGATGGGGCGCGATGGGTGTCAGCACGGCGCTGCGAACCTGTGGATGCAGAATCGGACCGCCCGCCGCGAGGTTGTACGCCGTGGAGCCGGTGGCGGTCGAGACGATGATGCCGTCGGCGACGGTCGTGTTGTAGTGGTGGCCATCCACCCAGACCGCGATCCGCACGACACGCGGCTCCGCGCCGCGTACCAGTACGATATCGTTGAGCGCGATGTAGCGCTTGTAGCCACCGTTCGCGCCGATCTCCGCTTGTAGCATCGAGCGCTCGTCCAGCCAGTATTCGCCGGCCAGGTAGAGCGGCAGCTTCTCCTCGACCTCCGCCGGCTCCAGTTCCGTGAGGAAGCCGACGCGCCCGAAATTGACGCCGAGAATCGGGATGCCTAGCGGCGCGCAGAGGCGCGCGACCGAGAGGATGGTGCCGTCGCCGCCGAGCACCAGCGTCACCTGCGTCTCCGCAAGCCGCTCCTGGATCGCGTCCTCGTCCGTGCGCTCGATGCGCCACGCCTGCTTGCGCGAGTGGCGCAGACGAGTGACGAGCGCCTGCGCGAGCGCGGCGGCGTCCTCCGACCGCTCCCGGTAGATGACGCCGACATGTTCGATGACCGGCCGCTGTTGCTGGCTCATGCCGCCTCCGCGCGACCATCGCCGCGCCGCTGGCTCCGCACGCGGGGCTCAGCCGCCACACGTCCAGTCACATGGTACGAGAGGCGCGCGAGCGGTGTCAATGCGCCGCGATGACAAGCGCCAGCGTAGTTGTTCACAAGGACGCATCGAAACGGTCCAGACGGAAGCGATCCAACGGGACGGCCGGCGTGTCACCAAGCGTCAGCGCGGCGAGCAGTTCGCCGATGAGGACGCCGAACTTGAAACCATGACCGGAGAAGCCGGAGCCGACGATGATCCCCGGCGCAAGTGGCAGCGTGTCCAGAATGAAATCCTCGTCCGGCGACACGTCGTACATACAGCGATCAACCATTTCGAGCGTGCCGTCCGCGGCGGCTGGAATCACCCGGCGCAGGAAGGAGCGCACCTCGGCAACCTCGTCGTCGCTGCCGGCGTAGGGCGCGTTCGGATCGGTCGTCGCGCCGAAGCGGTGCGAGCCGACTTTGAACCAGTCCGGCCCCACCAGCGGAAAGCCGTAATACTCCATGCCCACGAGAAACACCGGGAACTGGCCCACGCCGAACGAAGCGGACGGTAGCCCGGAGAAATAGCAGACCTGCTGGCGCGTGGCCCGCACCGGCAGATCGAGATCGGGTAGCACGTCGTGGACCCACGGTCCCGCCGTCACGACCACGCGATCCGCCAGGAGTGTCTCGCCGCCCGCCAGCGTGACCGCGCCGCCATCTCCGTCTCTGTCTACGCGCGTCACCATCGCCCCCTCACGCAATTGCCCGCCGCGCGCCCGCAGCCGCTGCGCCAGGGCGACGAGACATTGCGAGGCATGGAGCATGCCGCCGGTGGGATTGTACGTGATCGCGCCGAAGTCGTCGGGGATGAATTGCGGGAAGCGGGCGGCGCACTCCCGCGCGCTCAGCCGCTCGACCGGCAGCCCCGCCGCGCGCATCACGTCGTAGCCCGGCAGCGTGTGGCCATCGTCGGGTTGTCCCAGCGTCAGCACGCCCGTCTCCGTGTAGAGGCGTACGCCTGTCTCAATTGCCAGCTCGTCCCACAGCGGCAGGCTCAGCGCGACCATGCGCGTATAGAGCGCCTCCGCGCCGTACTCGTGGCGTATCGCGCGGCTCAGCCCGTGGGACGACGCCCAGTCATGCCCGACGGTGTGTCGTTCGAGTACAGTGACATCCACGCCCCGCGCGGCCAGCGCGCAGCCTGTCGCCAGGCCCATTACACCGCCGCCAACCACCAATGCGCTCGTTCGCGCCATCGGCCCTGCTCCTTTCCCGCATTCAACACGCACGTCGCCTGCCCGCTGACACGGCATGAAATGTGCGGTAAGCGCCTCCTAGTTTGACAGACTCATCCGCCTGCCTCGTCAACGTGCGCGGACATATAACCGGGAGGGAAACCGTGTCCTCACACGTGGTGCTCGTCATAGATGATGAAGAAACGATCCGCGGGGCCGTGCGTCTGGCCCTTGAAGATGTCGGGTATGCGGTCGTCGAAGCGCCCAACGGGCGTGTCGGATTGGACGAGCTACGCGCCTCTGATGAGCCCATGGTGGTCCTGCTGGATCTCATGATGCCCGGAGGCAGCGGCCTGGAGTTGTTGACGAAGGTCCACGCCGAGCCAGAGATCGCCGCGCGCCACGTGTTCATTATCTTCACCGCTGCCCGCGCATTCCCCCCCGCGACACTTCACGCCATTCTGCCAGAGCGGCGCCTATTCAATCTGCCCAAGCCGTTCGCCCTTGATGACCTGGTCGCCACTGTAAATGAGGCCGCGCGCCAGAGTGAGAGCGCATAGTGCAGCGGAAACCACCCCCGGCCCCACCGCTTCGCGCCTGCGGCGGCTCCAGACCTCACCCCCTCTCCCACGGGGAGGTGGGGAACCCGACCTACGGAGGAAGGGGAAACCAGTGGCCCAGACTCCGCACGCCTACAGGTCCGCGAGGCGGTCACTCTTGAGCATAACGTAGCGCGGCGACCCGTAGTCGCTGGGAATCACCTCCACAGGAACATCCGGCAACCCCGCGCGCGAGGCGACGCCTGAAGCGGCGATATGCGTGTGGCCGCTGGCGATGCGTCGCACCTTCGTGTAGGCGAGTACGCGCCCCCCAAGCGTCAAGTTGCCAAAGTAGGCGTTGCCGAAGCCCCAGCGCGGATCGTCGGGCTGGCGGCGCATCTGCCGTTCGCAGAGCGGCACATGGGTGACGACGAGCACATCACGCACAGCGTCGTCGCGTTCGAGCGCGTCCAGCCGCGCGCAGAGGCCATCGCCCAGCCGCTGGGCAACCTCGAGATCGGACCACGGCCAGTCCACGTAGCGTCCATCCATGTTGCGATTCGGCTTCTCGCGAGCGAAGTACTCGGGTGGATAGGGCGGAATCGTAGAGTCCACGGCGGAGTAGTCGTACCAGGCGAGGCTGCCGGCCACAGCGAGTTCGCCGGCTCGCCAGCTTTCATCTTCCAGCCAGAGCATGCCGGCATCGCGGACGACCGCCGGCAGATACTCCTCCCACATGCGCTGGCTGGATGGACCACCGCGAAACGACCATACGTCGTGGTTGCCGGCGAGCACGGCCACGCGACCGGGCAGCGCCGCGAAGAGCGCGAGACACTCTCGGATGCGCGCCAGTCCCTCACCGAGGTCGCCCGCGAGCACCGTGAGGTCGGGTTGCTCAGCCGCGATGGCCGCCGCGAGCGCCTGGATCGGCTCCGCTTTGGTGATGCCCAGATGCAGGTCCGACGTGACGACGATGGTACTCACTCACCGGCCTCCCTTCCGCCGCCGACACACCCATTGTACGCCGTCCGCGCGTCCGCTAGACGGCAAGGCCAGCCCTCGCCAACCCTGCTCGTGACGATAGCATGGGAAGGTTCGCGCGGGTTCCAAGAGGGGGTCCCGGCGGGGCTACGAGGAGGCATAGTACCTCGGTCGCTTCGCGATAGCCCACTCGGCCCATACCATTCGTTAACCTTGTGCCTGCTTCGCGCATACTGTACAATGGCCTGGCATCGAGACACCCGTTTCCGGCTCCTGGCCCGAAACCACCTGCTCAGGGGATGGATCTGACCGCCGCTCCGCCCGCGCCCACTGCTGGCGTCTTCATACCGGGCGGACGGATGGATGGAAAGTTTGTCTGGTACGTCGCGGCGTGCGCGCCGCCTTCACCATATTACGCGCATACACAGCGTTCGTGTGCTTGCTGAGTGCTACACCATAGCGGCGACGTTAGCGAAAGGGGGGCGAGTCCCGATGACAGGCGCACGGGTCTTCGCTATCGCAAATCAAAAAGGCGGGGTCGGGAAGACCACCACCTCCATCAATCTTGCCGCGTGTCTGGCCGACGCCGGCCGCAGGACACTCGTGATAGATCTCGATCCGCAGTCCAACACGACGACGGGCTTCGGCGTGGATTCGCACTTGGTCCGTAATTCCATGTATGAGCTGCTTGTCCGCAACGACGTACGCGTCACCGACATCATGCTCAATCCGCAGGAACGCCCCAATCTCTTCTTACTCCCCGCCAAGGTGGACCTCTATGCCGCGGACATCGAGCTGGTCTACCTGGAAGGGCGGGAGTACCGGCTGCGGCAGTCGCTCGAACCGGTCATGGAGACCTTCGACTTCATCCTGATTGACTGTCCGCCGTCCCTCGGCCTATTGACGGTCAACGCGCTGACGGTGGCTGACGGCGTGATTCTGCCGTTGCAGTGCGAGTACTTCGCGCTCGAAGGTATGCAGCAGTTGCTCAAGACCATCCATCTCGTGCATGAACGGCTCAATCCGCGGATCGAGCTCTTCGGCGTCGTGCTGACGATGTACGATCCACGCACCAAGCTCGGCGCGGAGGTCGTGCGCGAGGTTGCGGAACACTTCCCGCGCGAGAAGTTTCAGGTCTTGATCCCGCGTAATGTGCGACTCGCCGAGGCGCCCAGCTTTGGCCAAACCGTTCTCGAACATGATCCCCGCTCGCCCGGCGCGCTGGCCTACAAGTCACTTGCCGAGGAGGTGATCGCGCGGGCCGCGACAATGGAGGCGACGCATGCCTAAACAACGCTTTGGCCTCGGGCGCGGGCTGGACGCCCTGATTCCCGGCTCTGGTTCCTATCCCGGCGCGTCCGCGGTCTCCGATGAGACGCCGATGGACACCAATCTGCCGAACGCAGCGCTCTTCGAGGCGCCGGTGACGGCGATCACACCGAACCCACAGCAGCCGCGCATGCCGCTCGGCGACGACGAGCAACTGCTTGAACTTGCCGCCTCCATCCAGGAGTTCGGCCTGTTGCAGCCGCTGCTCGTGACACTTGAGGATGACGACGACGAGCATCCCCGCTACCAGTTGATCGCCGGTGAGCGCCGCTGGCGGGCCGCGCAGATCGCCGGACTGGAGCGCGTGCCGGTCATCATTCGCGACGCCACGCCGCAACTGATGCTCGAGATGGCCCTGGTCGAGAACCTCCAGCGCACGGACCTGAACCCGCTTGAAGAGGCTCAGGGCTATCGCATGCTTGTCGAGGACTACCAGCTGACGCAGGAGCAGGTGGCGGACCGCGTCGGCCGTAAACGCACGACCGTCGCCAACACGTTGCGGCTGCTGCAACTACCCGACGCCGTGCGCGAGGCGCTCGTCACCATGCCCATGGCGTTCACGGAGGGCCACGCGCGGGCCGTCCTGCAGATCAACGGCGAGACGGAGCGCGTGGACGCGATGAAGCAGATCATCGCGCAGGGGCTGAGCGTGCGCCAGGCGGAGGAACTTGCCCGTCGCTACAACGCCGTCGCCCTGCGGCTGACGCCCGACCGGCGTGGCGCGCGCGTCCATCAGCAGACCTACGAGACGCGCCAACTCGAGGAGGAGTTCACCCAGGCGATCGAGATGAAGGTGCGGCTGCAACGCAACACCAAGGGCAAAGGCTCGCTGACGCTCTTCTTCTCAAATGAGGATCAACTCCAGCGCTTGTATGACCGCCTCGTCGCGCAGGCCGCGCTCGCCAACGGGAATGACGGCCTTGGATTCGCGAATAGCGGCGTGCAGGGCCTGCTCGATAGCATCGTCGGCCCCAGCTTCGTCACAGAGCGTGGCGGGGATGACTCCGGCGGTGAGAACTAGTAGGCATGCCTGACCCTCAGGGCGCGCTCACCCCGGAGCAGCGCGCGGTAGCGAGACGCTATGGCCGGCAGATAGGTGTGGCGGCGGCGGCGCTCTCGCTGCTTGCCGCGCTGGTCTCCATCTCCGGCGCATCCACAAACCAGGCAAATATCCTCACCGTACAACGGGCGCTGATTGACCTCTCGAACCAGGGAGACGCGCAGGTCTTCTCGGCCCTGGCGGCGCTCGCGCCGATGTTCTTCGCCACCTATCTCGCCAATATCCTGACGTTCCTGCTCACGCTCGGTCTGTGTGTGTATGCGGGGAATGTCGTGGCAAGCCGGCATCGCAACCCCGACGCGGGCTCGGTCGCCGGCGCCTGGGTGGTCCTCATCGGTGGGGGCGCGTGGCTGCTCGTCACGACGCTCCTTGCCCTCTTCACCCAACTGGATGGCACGTTCGCCTGGTTCCTCGCGACGCTCGCCGCCGTGCTCGTCTCCAGCTCAGGCAGCGCGGCGCATGCCTCCGTCGCACAGCCGGGCCCTCTTTTCGTCCTGCTACACCTCGTCATCGTGCTGATACAGAACGGGCTCGGCTTTGGCTTTGCCGTCGGCGTCGGCTCGCTCGCGGGTCGGCGCGGCGTGACCGGGCGGCGGCGGGAACCGGCGAATGGATGAGCCGGGACGGTGAAGGGTTGCGGCATCTTGCTGAGTGGTGTACCATCCACGCAGGGCGCCAATGGCCGGGCAGACCGATGCCATGCGCGGCGGACGCCAGTCATCAACGAAGAGGGCGGTATGCAGCCAGTCGTAAAGCCGAGCAAAATTGCCTTGCGCGAAGGTCTCATCTTCGGCGTCGGTCTCGGCGTTCTTCTCAGTATCAACTTCATCGTGATCGTCTACGCCAACGTCAACCTGTCTCCGGTTCCTTCGCTACTGGGCCTGGCCGCCTACTTCTGGGCCGGGATGCGCGCAAGTAAGATTACGCGCGTCGTCAGCACGGGGCTGCTTGCGGGCTTGTTCACGGCGGTGATCAGTTCGGTCATCAATCTTGTCATCGCGCTGATCGTCACGTTACTCAACGTGGACACGTTGCGCGTCGCCACACAAAAAGCGTTGGACGCGCAGATCAAGGGACCGCACACCCACTACACCAACGGGTCGTTCATACAGGTCGCCATCTTGACGCTCACCTTTGAGGTGGTGCTTGCGGCTCTGTTCGGCGTGGGTCTGGGCGCAGCCGGCGGGACCGTCGGCCGTGCGCGCGCGCCGCTGCCGACGCAGTCGTATGAGGAGTCTATGTACCAGGGCACTGGCACGCCGCCACCGGCGCGCTAGTTGGCGCGTCGCGTCGAATACCAAGTGACTCAACGGGAGTGCAGAGATGGAGCAGCGACAGGGGCACCCGGCGGTGCGGTGGGGATTTATCTTCGGCGGCGTCATGGCGATACTGAGCGCGATCATCGGCGTCGCCCAACTTGCGCGCGAAACTCAGGATGCCGGGACACGCAATAACTTTGCGCTGCTGGAGTGTCTCTTTTTCCTGATTACGCTGGCGGTCTTCTTCCTCACGGGGGTAATTGCCAGCCGGCATACCGCGCGTATCGGGACGGGAACCATCGCGGGTCTGATCGCGGGTACGCTTGGCGGCCTCGTGCTCGGCGTCTTCATCGTCATCTACTTTGCGACCGCCGACCTCGCAACCTTCCAGGCGCAACTCCAAGCCAGCGGCGACACGACGAACGATCCGCGCACCGTCGCGGTGACGGCGGGGGTGATCCTCGCGTTCGTCGCGGTCCTCTTCTATGTCGGCATTGGCGCGGGCATTGGAGCGTTGGGAGGGCTGCTCGGCCGCGCGAAGGCTCCAGCGCATCTGCGCTACTCCGGGATGCCCTATCCGCCCGCCGGGACGTACCCCGGCTATCCACCGATGCCGGGCGCCTATGGACCACCAGCGGGATACCCGCAGCCGGGGTATCCGCCCGCCGGCTACCCTCAGCCCGGCGCATTCCCTCCACCGCCAGCGGGCTATCCACAGGCGAGCGGCTCATTCCCGCCGCCACCGCCTGGCTATGAGCGGGCTGGCGAGCAGTCCACGCCGACGAATCCCTCGCACGAGACGCCTTCAGGGTCATAGGGTGGCCAGAACCTAAGCCCACCGGCCCACTCAGAACCTAACCCCCTGGCCCCCTTCCCGCCAGTACGGGAAGGGGGAGCCAGCGCCGCGACGGTCGGGATGGGTTCCCCCTCGCCTCCGCGGAGGAGAGGGGGACAGGGGGTGAGGACAATAATTCTAAGCCCGCAGTGGACTTGTTGTTAGGCGCCGTGGATTACAGCAACATCCCCAGCGGCTGCTCCAGCAGGCGCTTGAGGTCTTGCAGGAAGCGGGCGGCGCTTGCGCCATCCAGCGCGCGATGGTCAATCGAGAGCGTCATCTTCATCATATCGCGGACGACGACCTGGCTCTCGTGGACCACCGGCGTTGGCACGATCCCGCCGACGGCGAGAATCGCGGACTCCGGTGGGTTGATGACGGCGGTGAAGCTCTCGATGTCGTACATGCCCAGGTTGCTGATCGAGAACGTGCCGCCCTGGAAGTCTTCCGGCTTCAGCTTGTTGGCGCGCGCGGCGTCAATCAGGCGCTTCGTCTCGCGGGCCACGTCGAGCACGCCACGCTTGTCGGCGTCACGCACGACGGGCACGATCAGCCCCTGCTCCAACGCCACCGCGACACCGATGTTGACGCGCCGCTTGAAGAGCAGACGGTCATTATCAAAGGAAACGTTGACCTCGGGATGGCGGGTGATGGCCGTCGCCACCGCCTTGACGATCAGATCGTTGACGCTGACCTTCAGCGGCTGTGGCTGTGTCGCGGCGTAGTCGTTGATCGAGGCGCGCAGGGCCACGAGCTGCGTCGCGTCCACGGAGACGGTAAGGTAGAAGTGCGGCGCGGTCTGCATGCTCTGTTGCAGGCGCCGGGCAATCGTCTTGCGCATATTCGAGAGCGGGACCGCGCGGACCTCTTCGCCCTGGGTCGTCGCCGCGATGGGCTGGACGGCCTGGAACGCGGGAGCCTGCGTCTGTTGGGCCGCCAGCGCCGCCTCAACGTCGTCGCGGATGATGCGCCCATTGGGGCCGGTGCCCTGGATCGCGGTGATGTCTATCTCATGCTCGGCGGCGATGCGACGCGCGATGGGACTGATGAAGACGCGCTCGGGGGTGGCCGGCGCGCTGGCGGTGTAGCCGTTCGTGCCGGGCCGCTCGGCGATGGAC
>DATEGV010000493.1:0-3872 GCA_035279925.1 Ktedonobacterales bacterium
CTTCAACCCAACGACGCGCGCGCTGCCGGCGAGCGAACGCAGCGACCTGGACCGCTGGGCGCTCTCCGAACTGAACCGCACGACGCGGGCGGTGACGGCGGGGTTGGAGGCGTTCGACGCGCAGGCGGCTGGCGAGGCGATCACGGCGTTCGTCGAGAACCTCTCCAACTGGTACGTGCGCCGCAGCCGGCGCCGCTTCTGGAAGGGTGAGGAGGACGCGGACAAGGTGGCGGCGTACCTGACGCTCTACGAGTGCCTGGTGACGACGACGAAGCTGCTCGCGCCGCTGACGCCGTTCCTGGCCGAATCGCTGTATCAGAATCTCGTCCGCTCAGTTGAACCGAACGCCGCCGAGAGCGTCCACCTCTGCGACTGGCCGGCCGTTGAGGAGGCGCTGATCTCGCCGCGTCTGCACGACGAGACGGCGCTGGTGATGCAGGTCGTGAATCTGGGGCGGGCGGCCCGAGAGACGGCGCAGATCCGCACGCGCCAGCCGCTCTCGACGCTCTACGCGCGGGTCGCGTCGGAGACGGAGCGTGAAAGCCTGAGCCGCCTCGCCGATCAGGTTCTCGAAGAACTGAACGTGAAACGGTTGGAGCTGCTTCCCGCCGAGAGCGACATGCTGGTCTATGCGCTGCGGCCGAACCACCGCGCGCTTGGTCCGAAGCTGGGCAAGCGGATGCAGCCGGCGCTGGCGGCGCTGAAGGCGCTGGACCCGCAACGCGCGGTGCGAGACCTGCGGGAGACGGGCAGGCTCAGCGTTCAGGTAGATGACGAAACGATCACACTCACAACGGAGGAGGTTGAGGTCGAGGCGTCGGCCCGTGAGGGGTTCGTCGCGGCGGAGGATCGCGGCTACGTCGTGGCGCTGGAGACGACGCTGACGCCGGAACTGGTGGCGGAGGGGCTTGTGCGCGACCTGACGCACACGGTCCAGGATGTGCGCAAACGCGCGGGTCTCGCCATCGAGGACAGTATCGCGCTCTGGCTGACGACGGACGCCGAACTGACGGAGATCGTCCGCCAGTATCAGCCGTACATCCAGGAGGAGACGCTGGCAAAGGCGCTCACTCTGGACGCGAACGGCGCGGCTCCCAGCGACGGCTACAGCGAGACGATTCCGGCGGCGAAGCTGGGCGGCCACGAGGTGAGGGTGACGGTGAGGAAGGGGTAGGCGGAACCTCACCCCCCAGCCCCCTCTCCCACGAGGAGAGGGGGAGCAAGAATGCGCCCACGTTGGTTGATCGCTACTCGCCGTCGCGGGCGGCGGCTGGGGTGGCGGGCTGGCGCGTGGCGGCTGGCTGCTGGCCCTCGCTGTTCTCCATGCTTTGGAGGATGGCGTCCATCTCGTCGCGCATGGCGAGGATGTCGGGATACGAGCGATAGACGCTGGCGAAGCGGATGTAGGCGATGGCGTCGAGTTGGCGCAGGCGCTCCATCACCATTTCGCCGATGACGCGCGTCTCCACCTCAGCGCGGCCCAGCTTATACAGTTCGTTCTCCACGTCTTCCACCAGCGCCTCGAGCTCGCCGACGGGGATGGGGCGCTTCTGGCAGGCCAGCCGCAGCCCCTTGGCGAGCTTGTCGCGGTTGAACGATTCGCGCCGGCCATCACTTTTGACGACGGTGAGCTCCGGCAGCACGACGCGCTCGACGGTGCTGAAGCGCTGGTTGCAGCGTTCGCAGCGCCGCCGGCGGTGGATGACGCCGCCCTGGTCGCGCGAGTCGGTGACTTTGGACTCGAAGAACCCGCAATAGGGGCATTTCATGCTGCTGGCCTGGCTTCCTTGGCGGGCGCGCGGTCCCGCTGTGTGCGCCACGCATGGGGCTGCTGGCGTCTGCTCGCAGTATAGCACACGACGGCTGAGCGGCTGACTGCGCGCGGATTTGCGCGGACGCCGCGCGTTGGGTATACTGACAGCGGGAACCCCATCATGGGGCCGTAGCTCAGGGGATAGAGCAGCGGTTTCCTAAACCGCGTGTCGCAGGTTCGATTCCTGTCGGTCCCACCAGTATTCAAAAGCCATCGCGCGCACGACAAGAGGGCACGGTATGTCCTCTGCCCCCGAATCCGCCCCAATTTAAGGCGGCGTAACGACGAGATTGGGACAGCGTGAAGGTTGGATGGACACCGACACATGGCAAACGTACGAGGAGCCGGACGGCTATTTTCGTATCCGTTGCCCGCCGGATTGGGAGATACATCGTTCGACGTTGCGACGTCGGGTCCACCCCGTCGCGTCATCAGACGAACATGGAACAATTGGGAGGGCCGCGCCACGATTCCCGAGTGGTATTGATGTCAGCGCTGGCCCGCGACCGCTGGATATCTACAATCTCGTCGTCTCCGTGCGCTGCCTGACCGATGCGTTAGACCGGTGGCCGGAGGTATTTGGGGTCCCAACCACCAATGACGCACTCGGCGGGATACCTGCCTTCCATACGGGGAGCGTATGGACGCTTGCAGTACCACCCGCCTATTTCAAAGTACGCTATGCGTCGGCGCCAGACATGCCCACCCGTAAGCATGACTTCGAGCATATTCCCTTTCCAAGCTCGGAGCACCTGGCGGCTGTCCGCGAGATAGCAGAGGGAGTGATTCGGACCTTCACCGTCGGGCCAACGTTATCACCGGCATAGGTGGTTGAATAGTGGTGTGGCGTCCTGAGTGAAATGGAGCGAGTGACATGGCGCTGAACGACGACGAGATCCTGCATGAGATCACGGCGATGACCACCGAGGAGCATCAGTTGCTCCATCAGGGCGAGCAGAGTCATGGGCTTGACGAGTCTCAGCATGCCCGGCTGAGCGAACTCAAGGTGGAGATAGACCGGCTGTGGGACCTGCTACGCCAAAGGCGGGGCCGGCGCCACGCTGGCCTCAATCCCGAGGGCGCCTTCGAGCGCGACGCCTCTACCGTCGAGAATTACAAGCAGTGATGCGGCGCCATCTTTAGGCCAGTAGCTTGCGCATGATCGCCTGCGTCTCGCGGAAACCTTCATGCTGGTAAAAGTGGATCGCCCGCTCATTGCTGGCGGTGACGTAGAGTTGGACGGCCAGTTGGCCCATGCCGTCGGCCCACCCACAGACATGGGCGAGCAGCGCCTCGGCTAGGCCCTGTCCGCGCCAGGCGTCCTCCACGTATAGGGCCTCGACTTCGACCCACTCGCGGTAGCGCCACATGCCAGAGTCGCGGTGGACCGCGGCCAGCGCGAAGCCACACGGCCGGCCCGACCCCACCTCGCGGGCGATCAGACAGAGCGCGTCGTCGCCGCTCAACGCCTCGCGTATCGCCGCATCAAAATGGGTCTCCCACTCCTCGGAGAGCGCAAACCGCGGATCCAGCGCCGTGTTGAACGCATGGAGTTTGCCGAACAGCGCTTTGGTCGCCGCTACATCCGCCGGTTGCGCGCGACAGATGGTATACGCCTGGCCGGCCACTCGAACGCGACGTGGGTCAGCATGGCAACACAGATCGAGTGTAGAGATGGCGGTCATCGTATCCCTCCCGCGCTGGCTTGTTCTGCTCCCACGACCACTGTACAAGACCATTCTCACGGGAGAGCGTCTAAACGGATGCGCGGGTGCGGGCACGGGGTCGGTGGCGTCAAATATCACGCCTACCAGTGACCAGCTAAGCGTCACAGAGCCGCGTGCCTATGCGCCATGCCCCCTCACGCCAGCCGCGCCGGAGCTCGTCGGGCCGCCGAATTCGTCCCTCGGTTGACATCACAGGCAGAATCGTCTATGCTCGCTCACGCAGTTGTGGACCGGCAGGAAGCAGAAATAGGACATTGCAGGAAGCGTTCTCTGAATTCACCTCGCGTCGTCTGTCTCTCCCGCCAACCTGATCGCTGGCGGGCATTGTGAAA
>DATEGV010000494.1:0-6066 GCA_035279925.1 Ktedonobacterales bacterium
TATCTCGTAGAGGGTGACTCGGCAGGCGGATCCGCCAAGCAGGGACGCAACCGCGCCTTCCAGGCCATTCTGCCACTGCGCGGCAAGATCCTCAACGTCGAGCGCGCGCGGATGGACCGCATGCTCGCCAGTGAGGAGATCAAGAACATCATCACCGCGCTCGGCATGGGCATCGGCGAGAATCACCAGTATGAGAAGCTGCGGTACGGACGCATCATCCTGATGAGCGACGCCGACGTGGACGGCAGTCACATCCGCACGCTGCTGCTCACGTTCTTCTTCCGGCACATGGAGCATCTCATCACCAACGGACATCTCTACATCGCGCAGCCTCCCCTGTACCGTATCCAGGTGGGCAAGCAGCGCCACTATGTGTACAGCGATCAGGAGCGCGACGACTTCCTGGCGCGGCTGGGTGAGGGCAAGAACGCCGCCGTCAACCGCTACAAGGGACTGGGCGAGATGGACCCGGAGGAGTTGTGGGAAACGACCATGAATCCCGCGACGCGCACCATCCTGCGGGTCTCGATCGAAGACGCCATCAAGGCTGATGAAACGTTCTCGATGTTGATGGGTGACGACGTGATGCCGCGCAAGCGCTTCATCGAGTCCCACGCCAAGTACGTCAAGAACCTGGACGTATAGTCCCCCCGGTTCCGATCCAGCCCCCTCTCAGACTGCTGGGAGGGGGCGTTTTCGCGCTACTCGCGCGTCGAATTGCCGTCGCGGCTGCCAGAGGTGTTTTGACGACGCAGGCTCGGTGGTTGTGGCGCGCCATGGCGTGGGTAGCCGCGCAGGGAGCCGCGCTGCAATATGGGCCCCAGCAGCACCCCAACAAGCACAAACATGCCAAGTCCGATGCGCGCCCACATATATCCAGCGAATCCGGCGACGAACAGCGACCATGCCACGATGACGACGCCACCGAACGCCAGCGCGAAGGTTCCTTTGCCGCCACTGCCCGCGATGGGCGCTCGCACCCAGTTCAGGGCGGGAACGGGCGCACGTTGCGCGCCTACCAGTATGCTCAGGGCAAGCGCGCCCAGCCCAGTCGCGCTGGCGATCTGCGTGCCAACGACAACATCGCGGTGTCCAAATGGGGTAAAACACGCCACAAAGCAGCCAGCAAGGGCCAGTAGCCCCATGCCGACGACAATCGCCAGCACAACGCGGTTTCCGCGCGTTGCTGGACGCTCGATGATCGGCGGCCGGCCCTCACTCGTCAGGGGATGCAATGGATCGGCCGGGCGCGGCACAAACCCGGACGGCACCTGCCCGAGAAGCCAGATCCCGCAGGGTACCAGCGCCAGGCCCGCCAGCAGCGTGAGGCGCAGCATCCAGGCGGGCAGTCTGAAATCTTCAAAGGGGAGAAACACCAACGCCGGCAACGCGAGCACACAGAGAATGCCCACGCAGCCGATGAGCGTGCCGCGTGTGATGCGGTTCGGCAGCGGACCAATATCTTCCAGTCGCTCAAAAGCGCTGTGGTCGTGGTCTTCGTTCATGGGTGGACCGTGTCCTGACTCCCCGGCTCGCGCCAGCGACGCGCCCGTTCGCTGAGCATTCGCTCGACCATTGCATCATAGCGCATGGGATCACGTTGGCGCAGACGCCCACTGTCCCAGCGCCGCCCTTTCTCCGCGTTGCAGCGCGGATGCGCGATGCCCAGATTGCGCTCATCGCTCGTGCCGCCAAGACAACGAGGCACAATATGTTCGATGGTAGCTCCCTGCCCGGTACTCGCGTCGAATCGCAAGGGCCCACGACAGATAAGACATTTGCCGTTCCAATGTCCGTCACGCAACGCAAACGTCGTGTCGCGCTGCGCCACGCGGGACATCAGAGCCGCATGCGTCATCACGCCCCTCATGGAACACGGCGCCAGCGCGCGCTACAATCTGCTGCGCTCACCGTGATGATCTGACTGTAGCATATGACGTGGTTGGTTGGCGCGCAACCACACGTTGACTCACTATACGGCATGTGTATGCGCAATCGGGTCACGGCGGCCGCGGTCAGCGACCAATATTGCCAATCGGGAGGCGATCTATGCGCGTGCTGGCGATTGCGGCAATGTCCGCCGACGGGTACATCGCGCGGGCGCCGAGCGACGACGTCTCCTGGTCGTCTCGCGAGGACAAGCGCATGTTCGCCGCGACCTCACGCCATGCGGGCGTCGTCGTGATGGGCCGCAAGACTTTCGACAACATGCCGGAGCCGCTGCCGGATCGGTTGCAGGTCGTCATGACGTCCACGCCGGACTCGTATCACACCGTGCCGGGCCACGTCGAGTTCACCGCGAGCGATCCGCACACGATCCTGCGTGATCTTGCCCAGCGCCAGTTTCAGGAAGTCGTCATCGGCGGCGGCGGCAGCGTCTACGCGCAGTTTGTCAGCGCGGGCCTCGTGGATGAACTCTGGCTCACCATTGAACCACTGCTCTTCGGCGCGGGCGTGCCATTGCTACGGGGAACCCCCTTCGAGCGCCGCATGCGCCTGGTGTCGGTTACGCAACTTTCACCGAACACACTTCAATTGAAGTACGCCTTTGATCACGTGGAAGGTGCGACGCCGTAGCGCGCGCTGGAAACGTAACTCGGCGCCGTAGTACTGGCAGGTCAACGTGAAGCGCGCCAGCGGGCAACACCGATGGCCGGCATGTGGATAGCTGAGAGGGCAGGGCGCGATGCTACGGAGGTCGCGGGTGCGGCAAGATAACCCGCCGGATCTACACGAGCACGACGACGACACGGTGGAGAGGCTTTACACGGAGAGCCTGCCCGCGCTCTATCGCTTTATCTACTCGAAGGTCGGCAATCGGGAGGAGGCCGAGGACCTGACCTCCCAGGTGTTCGTGAAAGCGTTACAGGGCCTGGACCAGGAACGTAACTGGCAGAGCATGCAGAGCTGGCTCTTCCAGGTGGCGCGCACAGTCGTCGCTGATCACTGGCGGTCGTTCTACCGGCTGCACGCCGACTCGTTGGACACGATGCTTTCACTCGGTCTTGAGGTCCGCGCGGAGACCGTCAAACCCGCGCCGGCGCCCGATGAACGTGTGGAATCCATCCTGGAACGGCTGCCGCCGCGATACCGAGACGTGTTAACCTACCGGTTCTTGCTGAACTACTCCATCAAGGAGACCGCGGAACAGATGCGCCTCTCGGAGGCGAACGTGAAAGTGCTACAGTTTAGAGCGTTGAAGAAAGCGGGCGAACTTGAGACCTCGCTCTCATGACGCGCAATCACTTGATCGTTGCTTTACGCTGGAGTCGGCATGAGTCACCGCGACGACGAAGACATAATGCGAAACCCAGGACAACACTCGGAGGAGCCAATGGATCTCGATAGTGAGACGCCAGGCGCCGAGAGCGTAGAACAGTACGTGCAACTGCACGAGCACATCGAGCGTCTCCGCGCGGATCGCCGGCCGTTGCCCCCGTTCCTGCACTCCGACGACGAAGCGCTCCCCTACCAGATGGCGGCGCTGCTGCACTCGGCTGCTCCCGACGCGGCGACTCCCGATCCAGAGTTCGTCCAGTCGCTCCGCGCCAGGTTGCGAGCGCAGATGGCCGACGCCGCGGACCCGCGCGTCAGCACGAGTGAACCCACCCTCGCCCAAACACCGACCTCGGTCGCTCCCGTGACACCCATTGGTCCAGTACGGAGGGGAATCAGCCGGCGCGGACTTCTTCGTACCGGCCTGGCAAGCGCGGCCGCGGCCTCGGTCGGCGTCGCCGTCGGCGCATCGCTCGAACGCGCCGGCCACAGCGGCTCCCCGGCAAAAGCCAATGTCGCCGTGCCGCTCGTGGAGAACGGCAACGGCATCTGGGTCTCGGTGGCGCAGGCGGACGCCATCCCCGTCGGCGGCGTCATGCGCTTCAACACCGACTATATCGTCGGCTTCGTTCGCCACACCGGCGCCGGCTTCAGCGCCCTCTCTGGGGTCTGCACGCACATGGGCTGCATCCTTCAGTGGAACGGCGGCGCGCGCACTTTCGACTGCCCCTGCCATGGTGGCCGCTTCACGGAGAACGGTGACACCGCCACGAATTCGCCGGTCGCGTATAGACCGCTACCGCCCTTGCAGACCAAGATCGAGAGGGGCCAGGTGTGGGTCTACGTAGTCCCGCCGACCGCGCCCTCACAGCCGAGCGCCACGAGCGGCTACAACGATCACTCCACACCATCCGGCGACTAACCTACCAGAACGGGCGCGTCGCATCAAGCCACGCCTGAACGCCTCAAATGCGAAATCGTGAGGGGAGGATACTCAGCGCTTCGCGGTACTTCGCGACGGTGCGCCGGGCCAGCGGCAACCCACGGCACTTGAGCAGCGCGGCAAGCTCCTCGTCGCTGTAGGGCTTGGTTGGATCCTCGCCCGCGATGAGTTCCCGCATCAAGTCTTTCGCGGCCAGCGAGCCGTCAAAGAAGTCGTCGAATGGAATCGTCCGGCCGTTGGGGAGCAGCACATATTTATTGGCGGTGGCCCTACTCACCGTGGATTCGTGAAGGTCTACATAATCGGCCAACTCGCCGCGCGTGAGCGGACGAAGATGTCGGACACCGCGCGCAAGGAACTCGTATTGGTGGACGATGAGCGCGTTCGAGATGACACTGAGTGTCTCCCACCGCTGGCGAATGCAGTCCATGAAGAACCGGGCGCGCGTGGCGTACTCGCGAATATGTTGGCGCTCATGCTCGTTCAGGCCACCCCGCGCCAGGGCATGTGAGCGATTTTGGTGGTAGAGGCTTGAATAGAGGCCATTGACCGCGAACCGGAAACGGCGGCTCTCGACCACCTCCGCCTCGAAGCCAAGCTCGGTGCGGCGGATGACCACATCTGGTCTGACCATCACGCTGCGATCAGACCGATCCGAGACGCCAAGGTCCGGCACATCCATTGCCTCAAACGCATGCGCCGGGTAGGGATTGAGGTTCGCGCGAATGAATCGCCACGCCTGCTTGACCTGCGTGCTCGTCACGCCCAGGTCGCGCGCGATTTCGAGGAAGTGATGCTCGCCAAGTGAGTGGAGACAATGATCAAGTAGGCGGCGCGCGACCGGGTGGCATTCGCCGCGATCCTCAAACACACGCAGCTGAATGAGCAGACATTCGCGCAGATCACGAGCGCCGATTCCCGGCGGATCAAGCGATTGCAGCGCGCTTAACACGCGCTCTACCTCCGCCTCAGACGCACGTAACGCCTCAGCGGCTTCCCGCACGCTCGCGGTAACGTAGCCATGCGAGTTCAAGCTGCCGACCAGAAACTCCGCGATGGGCATATCGCGATCGTCGAGAATCGCCCCAAGTTGCCGCAGGAGGTAGTCCATGAGACTGCCTTCCGTGCCGACGAAATCGAGGGGGTCGTAGTCGAGTTCCTCGCCGACGGCCAGATCCACGCCTTGCACGCGGACATCGTCATCCCAGCTTGCCGTCTCGCTTATGGTATCCAGAGCGCCCGACTCCGCCTGTCGGTCGCACGACACGCAGAGCCCGGATTGCAGCGGCGATCCACAGCGGACGCAGGTATTGAGCTCCTCGACTTCCAGGGCGGGGTTCTCGCCCATCTCACGGGCGACGGTCTGCTCGAGCTCTTCAGCGGAGCATTGCAGTATCTTGATCGAGGCGATGAGCTTCGCGGAGATGTTTAGCGACGATTGCAGCGAAGGACTTTGCGCCTGCTCAAGATACATGTGACATCCACCTTGCACTCGCGCCACGCTTAGGCGCCGTTCGGCCACACCCCGCGCCAGATTCCTCAACCCACACGCCCAACCACCGCGCGGCCCGGCGCCCACACTAGCCGATGCCGAGCTCCCAGCGGGCGTCCTCAGTCATTTTGTCGGGCGACCAGGGAGGATCGAAGGTCAGCGTCACATCGCATGAATCCACCCCGGCGACATCTTTCACCCGGCCCTCCACCTCCGCCATGACCTCAGGGCCGACCGGGCAGCCGATTGAGGTAAGAGTCATCGTGACCGCAACGGCAGGCCCTTTAATGCTGAGATCATAGACGAGACCGAGGTCCACGATATTGACGGGTATCTCAGGGTCATAACAATCGCG
>DATEGV010000495.1:0-6304 GCA_035279925.1 Ktedonobacterales bacterium
CTACTGGAGGGCGGACCCCTGCTCGCGTCGAGTTACTGGGCCTGGTCGCAGGATGGGCGCTATCTCGCCACCGGCCTGACAACGCAGATCGTCCTGGGGAACGCAGCCGCCTCCACGCCGACGCCGGGCGCGAATGTCGGCTACGGCACCGCCGCTCCGCGTGATGAGGCGCTCACCGCCGTCCTCGCCCAGGCGCGTGCGCAACCTGTACATGGGGAAGCGGGATTCGGCGTCGCGTGGACCCCCTCCGGCGGCGATCTCGCAGAGTTGCGTTGCGACAGCAAGCCCACACAGGCGACGCTCTCGATCTGGAAAACTCAGACGGGAGCGCGAGTCACGAGTACGCCGCTCGCGCTGAGCCAGGAGAACGCCGACTGCGGCAGCCTGTCCCTCGACATGGCCTGGTCGCCCGACGGGAGTCATATGGCGCTGGTCTCGTCCACAACCGGCGGCGTCGCGGTCGTCGAGCCGCGACTCTCCTGAGTGGGCAGGACCGGAATCCCATCTTGCTCGCGCGCCACTAATGTTCCGGCTCCCCCTTCCCGCGTTGGCGGGAAGGGGGCTGGGGGATTGGGTCTACATCGCCACCCGCAGCGGCGCCAGAATCACCTCGCTCAGCTTCACGTACCACGCGCGGTGAATCCAGCGGTCCAGCGTGATCTCATCCGCGTTCGTCTTGTCCACCGCGAAAAGCTCCTCCATCTGGTGCGCCAGGTCGTCGCTGTAGACCTCCACGTTCACCTCGTAGTTGCCCACCGCGCTCAGCCTATCGAGGTTGGCCGTGCCGATGGTGGACCACTGGCCGTCAATCGTACACGTCTTCGCGTGGATCATCGCCTTGCGATAGCCGAAGATGCGGATGCCCGCGCTCAGGCATTCCGTGAAGTAACCGCGCGCCAGCCAGTCCGCGACGATATGGTTGGAGGTCCACGGCAGCAGTATCTGCACGTCCACCCCGCGCCGCGCCGCCTCTTGCAGCGCGTCCAGCAGCGTGTGGTCCGGCACGAAGTAGGCGTTGGTCAGATAGATGTGGTGTTCCGCTCGGTCTATCGCCTGAATGTACATGTCGCGGATCGGGAAGGTCAGCCGCATCGCGTCGGTGCCGAGCAACGAGATCGTGGCGTCAAAGGTGCGCGGATAGTGCCGCTCGATATGACGCGGCTTTGGCGTATTCCGGTTCCAGAAGTCCACGAAGCTCTGCGCCAGGTCGGCCGCCGCGGGTCCACAGATGCGCAGGTGCGTGTCGCGCCACTGCGTCGCGTAGAGCGAGCCGAGGTTGTAGCCGCCGATAAAGCCAATGCGGCCATCCACGATCAGCATCTTGCGGTGGTCCACCTGATAGCGGCGCGGGTCCAGCGCCTGATACGCCCGGTGGATCGCCTGATACTTGAGCGCGTGGACCTCCGGGGGGAACTCTTTGAAGCGGCGCGGCACGACGAGATTGCCGAACGAGTCGAAGACGACGTAGACATCTACGCCTTCTCGCGCCTTGCGAATGAGATGCTCCTTGAACTGCTCGCCGGCGCGGTCGCCCTTCCAGATGAACGTCTCGAGGTACACGCTCTCCTTCGCCTCGTCAATCGCCGCGAGCATGGCGTCATAGAGATCGCGCCCGAAGCTGAAGACGGTCAGCTCGTTATCGTTAAGACCGATCTCCGGCAGCTTGAGATGGGGGAAGCCTCTGAGCGGACGGCGCCGCTTGCGGGCGCTGCCGACGACGACCGAGAGGACGGCGATGATGATGGCTTGCAGCGCGACGATCGCGCCGATCACCCAGGCGGCGATGCGGATGATGGAGCGGCGGCGCACCCAGTGTCGGATACGCGCGACGGCTTCTTGCGCGCGAGTTTTGGCCGTTCGCATGCGTCGCCTCCTCCCCGCTGGCTCGCCACGTGGGTCGCCCTCACGCTACGTTATACCGCGTCTCTCGCTCGATTACTCGCCAGTTCAGTCGAAGCACACGCGGTGAAGGTAACAGGTGAGCGCAACGAGCGACAGCAGACGACATGCACGCCTCAGGCCACCCAGCTTGTTATAAAGAAGAGCAGCGTAAACAGGGACAGGAGCGGCAGCGAGACGGCCCAGATCGCGCGATCTACGATGTCTCGCCGGCCCCAGCGCGCCAGCAACAAGAAGATCGGAAACGCGCCTAGCATATAGCGCATATTCGAGGACAGCGCGAGCCAGTTGTGCGCGGGCAGGGCCAGGACGACCAGCAGCAGCGCGGCGCAATAGAGGGAATAGCGCGCGGGGAGTCTGCGCCACATGGCCACGACGAGCGCCACGAACGCGAGCGTAAACACGCCATCGAGCGCGATATGCATCTGAAAGAAGTTGGGGTTCGGTCCCCGCGCCAGCAAGGCGTGACCCGCGCGCGCCGCGCCTACCACGGGAAACGCGAGGCTCCGCCCCCAGGCCGCTTGCTCCGCCTGGTTCCCGGCGGTAAACGTGCCAAAACGGGAGAACAGGAACAGATACCATGCGAGCGTCGTTATGAGCGGCAAGGCAATGGCGCAGGCGAACTGGATGTGGGAGCGCGGGTGACGCGGTTGGGGCGAATCTCGTCGCGTCCGCCAATATTCGACGAGCAGCGGCACGCACAACAACACGCCGGTTTGCCGTGTCAGCACAGCTAGAGACACGAGCACGCCCGCCAACACCCATCGCTGGCCGCGCACGGCAAGAAAGACGCCGAGGGAAAACGTCAAGAAGAGCGACTCGGTGTAGGGCAGCGCGAGATAGAGCGCGGTGGGAAAGAACGCGAAATAGAGCAGCGCGCGCCGTGCTGTCGCACGGTCCGCTTCCCGCTCGGCCAGGACGCGCAGGAGACCGAACGCGATGAGTTCGGCGAGACTCGCGACGAATAATCCGGCGAGCGCCGGCTCCACGCGCAAGACCGACGAGAGCGCGCTCTCGACCGTGGGCAGTAGGGGCGGAAACGCGGCCATCCACAGGGAGTGGTAACCCTGTCGCGCGATGGCGGCGTACAGGCTGGCGTCCCACGCATTCCAATGGTGAAACACGGCGCCCCAGGTGACAGACCCGCCGTTTGGCGGAGTCGCCAATTGCGTAAGCAAGGCGGTGCGTCCGATATACACGACGAGCGCGAGTATGACGTGTTGCGCCAGCCAGACGAGGGCCGCGTCTCGCCACACCGTGCGATCGGTGAGCGCCACCGGCCGGAGCGTGTCTCCTTGCTGGGGCGCCTCAACGGCGGGGCGAATCGCCACACGTAGCGTCGTCATCGCGAACTCACCTCTCCACACACCACAATCTGCCCTTGTGACTTCATGCATCTGTATAACGCGCGCGTCTCCTTCGGATGAACAGGAAATGGGAATTTAGCGAACACGAAGCGCCCGGCGTCAGAATTGCGTTCGGGGCGGGCGATGACTTCCTGGTGTATCTCGCGCCGTACTGCTTCTCATGGATTTCTCATAGTGCGGGCGTATACTACTCGCCAACGCCGTACCTCACCCCCCCCAGCGCCCTCTCCCACGAGGAGAAGGGGAGCCGGAGCCGAACGCCGACGGAGAGACGCTAACGATGCAGAGACAGTACAACGCGGCCAGGAAGGTGAGCGCGGTCACGGGCATGCTGCCGGCGCATGTCGCGCGCGTCGAGCGGATCGCGGGCGACGCGGTGACGCTCTGGCTCGTCGCGCCGGGAACCGCGCACGCTCCCGCGCCGTATCTGCCGGGGCAATACATCACGCTGGCGCTGGCCTCCTCCGGCGGCACGCTCTATCGCTCCTACTCGCTCTCCAGTGACGGCCGGGACGACCGCCCCTGGGAGATCACGGTCAAGCGGCAGCGCGACGGCGCCGTTTCGAGCTTCCTCTGCGAGCGCGCCACCCCTGGCATGCTGCTCTATGCGACTCCCCCACGCGGCGCCTTCACGCTTCCACCGGCCATGCGGCCAGGGATGCCCCTGGTCTTCATCGCCGCCGGAGCGGGCATCGCGCCGATCTATGGGATGCTGCGCGCGCTGGCGCTGCTCCCCGCCGACAAGCGACCGCGGGCGCAGTTACATTACGCGAGCGGCGACCTCAGCGAAACGCTCTATAGCCGGGAACTCGCCGCGCTCGATCCCCAGAATCGCTGGCTGCGCCAATGGTATTACGTCTCGTCGCAGGGCGGGCGGCTTAGCCCGGAGCTGGCGCTGGCGCAGGTTGGCGGCGCGGCGCGGGCGGCGCAGTGGTACATCTGTGGGCCATCCAGCGTGAAGCGCGGCTTCCAGAGCGCATTGACGCAGGGCGGCGCCCCACCCGACGCGATACACGTCGAGACCTTCGGAGGCGAGTCATCGCAGCGGCTCGCGCGGCCAGCCCTCGCGGGAACGGCGAACCAGCGGGTCGCGGCGCGGCTGCGGATCGCCGGGCCGGGCGCGGTGCTGGATGCGTTTCAGGGCGAAACGGTGCTCGACGCGCTGGAACGCAACGGCTACACCGTCGAGTCGAGCTGCCGCGCGGGTACCTGCGGAACGTGCCGGCTGCGGGTGCTGGCGGGGCAGACGCGCGGCTCCGGCGGCGCGCTCACGCCGGCTGAGCGTGCGGGCGGCTATGTGCTGAGCTGTGTCGCGGAACCGGTGGGCGATGTGACGCTGGCGCCGCATGGGATCGCGTTCCGCCCACAGGCGGCCGGCGACATTCCGGCGCGCGCGCGACGCCGACAAGCGACGAAGCGGCTGCGCTGGGCGGTTGTGGCTGCCGGCGTGACGCTGTTTCTGGGGATGTGGCGCGTGACGCAGCAGGTGAGCGCGGCGAGCTCCACCGGATCGAGCTCGAACGGGTCAAACGCGGGGCAGAACGACGACAATGGGACGTTCCAGGGCGGCAATGGGCCGAGCGGCGTGAACACACAGCCGGGCATCACGGTTCCCAGCACCGGCTCAGGGGTCTCGTAATCATGGCTGGGTCGTCCCGCGCTGAGGCGCCGTCGCCGCGACCACTGGACGCGGGAGCGCGCGTGCTCGTTCGCCGCCAGTCGCGCATCATGGCGACGGAGGTGAGCGTGCAGATCGCCGCGCCGCCGGAGCAGCGCACGCGGGCGGAAGCGGTGGCCGAGGCGTGCATGGCGTGGATGCGCGCGGTGGATGAAACGCTCTCGCGCTTCACGCCGGCCAGCGAACTCTCCCGGCTCAACGCCGGCGCGGGCGAATGGTTTGCCGCCTCCGACCTGCTGTACGAGGCGGTGGAGACGGCTCTGCATGCGGCGCGGGCCAGCGGCGGCCTGTTCGACCCGACACTGCTCACGCGGCTGGAGGCGCTGGGCTACGACCGCGATTTTGCGTTGATCTCGCGCCGGGAGCTGGACGAGGGACGGGTATCACAGAGTCACGCAGAGGGTTCACAGAGTCACGCAGAGGGGAGCCAGAACCGTCACTCGGACGCCACGATGTCCTCACCCCCTGACGCTGGGTTGTCCTCATCCCCTGTCCCCCTCCCCGTCCGCGGGGAAGGGGAACCCGACCCGCAGGTCGCGTCGCTGGCTCCCCTTCCCTCCGCAGGGGGAAGGGGCGGGGGGGATGAGGCGACCTGGGGCAGGGGGGATGAGGACACCCACATCGCGCTGGAGCCCGCCGACCGGCGCATCCGGCTGCCACGGGGCGCGCGGCTCGATCTCGGTGGCATCGCGAAGGGCTGGGCGGCGGATATCGCGCTGGAACGGCTCTGCCACGACTGCGATCACGTCCTCATCAACGTCGGCGGCGACCTGCGGCTGCGGGGCGGTCCACAACCGGGCCAGGCCTGGACCACCGGTATCTACGATCCGCGCGCGGAGGCGGTTGGCGATTCCGGGCGCTATGCGGCGGTGGTCACGATGAGCCGCGGCGGACTGTTCGACCCGACACTGCTCACGCGGCTGGAGGCGCTGGGCTACGACCGCGATTTTGCGTTGATCGCGGGCCGGGAGCTGGACGAGGGACGGGTATCACAGAGTCACGCAGAGGGGAGCCAGAACCGTCACTCGGACGCCACGATGTCCTCACCCCCTGACGCTGGGTTGTCCTCACCCCCTGTCCCCCTCTCCCTGCGGGGCGAGGGGGAACCCGACCCGCAGGTCGCATCGCTTGCTCCCCTTCCCTCCGCAGGGGGAAGGGGCGGGGGGGATGAGGCGACCTGGGGCAGGGGGGATGAGGACACCCACATCGCGCTGGACCCCGCCGGCCGGCGCATCTGGCTGCCACAGGGCGCGCGGCTCGATCTCGGTGGCATCGCGAAGGGCTGGGCGGCGGATATCGCGCTGGAACGGCTCTGCCACGACTGCGATCACGTCCTCATCAACGTCGGCGGCGACCTGCG
>DATEGV010000496.1:0-4752 GCA_035279925.1 Ktedonobacterales bacterium
TGCGGCTGCCTGACGATGGAGCAGTGTGTCCTCTGGCTGAGCGGAACTGACGCGCGCTGAGGACACGAAACCGTGGCACAAGACGTGAACAGTCCACCCTGCGACCGTCGCGCCGGGAGTGAGGATCGCGCCTTTCGCGAGGTCAGCAGGGAGGAATATTCGCTATGCGTACCACACTGCGTGTCGTCGCCCTCATCATTGGGCTCATCGGCTTTGTAGACGGGGTGATCGCGAACTTCATCGTCTCCGCGTACCGCGACGTCGCGCGACTAATCGGCGTCCAGCATGTGCCATCACACGGCGTCATCGGCTTCATTCTCTGCGTGATCGGACTGATCGGCGCGTTCCTCGCGCTGCGCCAGCCGTGGCTCGCGGCGTTGTTGCTCGTGATCGCCGCCATCGGGTTCTTCTTCGTCGCGCGCTGGTGGGCGCTGCTCGCCAGCCCACAGTTCATCCTGGCCGCCGTGCTCGCGGTGATGGACCGCGCCGAAGCGCCGCGCCTCTCGATCGGAGGCGCCGCCCGGCGCGAACGGCTTGGCCCACCCGCGCCGACCGCGTAAGTAAGACCTTCTCGTTCGACAAACCGCCTGCCCCGCTGTGCTACACTCTGTTCGCCGGGCCGAATGACCGGCAATCACGGCCTACCGGGAGTAGCGCAGTATGTCCGACGCCGAACCAAACGCACGCCGTCGCGTCGTCACATGGACGGATCCACAGGCGGCGTTGGTATTCGGCCGCACGCTGAGCGGCCTCGACTACCTGCGCGCCATCGCCGCCGGCAACGCGCCGCAACCACCGATCTCCAGCACCATTGGTATGCGCCTAGCAGAAGCCGAGGACGGGCGCGTCGTCTTCACGTTGGAGCCGGCGGAGTACCACTACAACCCTATCGGTTCCGTCCACGGCGGAATCGCCGCGACCCTGCTGGACTCCGCGATGGGCTGCGCCGTCAATACGCGACTGCCCTTGGGAACCGGCTACACCACGCTCGAACTCAAAGTCAACTATATTCGTCCGCTCGTTATGGGCATCGGCGTCGTGCGCTGCGTCGGAACCATCATTCATGTGGGAAGCCGCGTCGCCACCGCCGAGGGGCGTATCGTGGACGCAAGCGGCAAGCTCTACGCCCACGGCACCACGACGTGTTTGATACTTCGCGACACATAGCGACTCGCGTTAGGGGAGGCACACATGCGACTGGGTTTGAGCCTTGGGTACTGGGGCGCGCGGCCGCTGGACGCGATTCCGCTGGTACGGGAAGCGGAGGGCCTGGGCTTCGAGTCCGTCTGGACCGCTGAGGCGTACGGCTCGGACGCCGTCACCCCGCTGGCGTGGATCGGCGCGCTGACGTCACGCATCAAGCTGGGCAGCGGAATCCTACAGATGCCCGGACGCACACCCGCCAATACGGCGATGACCGCCGCCACACTCGATCTGCTCAGCAATGGGCGTGTGCTGCTGGGACTCGGCCTCTCCGGCCCACAGGTCGTCGAAGGGTGGCACGGGCAGCCCTACGGGAAGCCACTGACGCGGACCCGCGAATATGTCTCGATTCTACGCACGATCTGGGCGCGCGAGCAGCCGCTGGACTTCCAGGGAGAGGAGTATCATATCCCCATCCAGGGAGGGACGGGTCTCGGCAAGCCGCTGAAGCTCACGATTCACCCGCTGCGCAAGCGCATACCCATCTACCTGGCCGCCATCGGCCCGAAGAACGTCGAGCTGTGTGGGGAGATCGCGGACGGTTGGCTGCCCATATTCTACTCCCCGGCTCGCGAGCAGGTCTATCTGCCGCCGCTGGACGCCGGTCTTGCGCGCCGCCAGAGCGATGAGCCATTCGACATCGCCCCCTCGGTGACAATTGTGCTGGGCGATGATGTACAGGCGTGCCGTGAAGTCGTCAAGCCGATGCTGGCCCTCTACATTGGCGGCATGGGCGCGCGGGGCAAGAACTTCTACAACGACCTCGCGTGCCGCTACGGCTACGAGGCGGAGGCCAAGGAGATCCAAGATCTGTACCTGGACGGCAAGAAGAAGGCGGCGACGGCGGCAGTGCCGGACGCGCTCGTGGATGAGGTGGCGCTCTGCGGACCCAAAGAACGCATCGCGGAGTTGATCGAGCCGTGGAAGCGTTCGCGGGCGACGACGCTGATCCTCGGAACCGTCCAGCCGGAGGCGATGCAACTCATGGCGGAGCTGCTGCTGTAGCGACTATGACCGCTATTTGGCGGTCGGCGTCTCGTTCTGCATTGTGGGGGGCAGGTCGCCAGGCTGGCCCGCGTAGCGCGTCATTCCCGCGCCCGGACCAAGCGCCGTCTCCGGCGTCGTCAGTTGCTTCTCCTTGCGCTCCAACGCGCTACAGATCAGGTCAACGGCGTCCGCGAGCGTCAGCGTGCCCGTGTTGATCGTGAGATCGTAGAGCGAGGCCTCGTCGGGGTGACGATGGAATCGCGCCTGGAGCGATTTGATGCGGTTCTGGTCCTTGTTCTGGATGCGCGCCCGCGCCTGGTCGTCGGTGAGCGCCTCGCGGCGCGCGACATAGGTGACGCGCTGGGGTAGGGACGCGACGATCCTCACATGCAGCACGTCACGCCGATCCGCCAGCACGACCTGCGACGCGCGTCCGACGATCACGACGTTGCCCTCGTTGGCGGCCGTCATCACCACCCGGCGCAACGCCTCCTGGTACGCCGCCGATCGCGCCTCCGGGCTCTCCGCGTGGTCGGCGCCTTCATTCGGGTAGGCGAGGCTCATGCTGGCCAGGAGGCGCGTGATCAGGCTTTCCGAGCGTTCGTCCTGCGCCTCGGCTTCGTCAAGGCTGACGCCAAGCTCGCGCGCGACGCCGACCACCACCTCGTGGTCAATCAACCGCCACCCCAGCTTCTCCGCGAGCAGGCGCGCAATCTCGCCGCCGCCACTTCCATATTGCCGCGACACCGTGATCGCCCGCATGCGCGGGGTTTGGGAGGGTGTGGCGTTGTCAGCCATTTCAGTTCTCTCCTGCGTTGCGGCGGCTGAGGGCGAGCCGCCGGAGCGTCAAGGGCCTCGCTGACAAGTATGGCGTGCGGGCGGAAAATACGCAAGGCGTCGGTGTGGCCGCGGCGAATCTGAGACATACGCCGCGGGACGCAAAATGGCCCCCCCTCCGTCAGCGCGCGGAGAGAGGGCCAGTACAGCGCCAGCCGTGTCTTAGGCGTCGCGGACCAGACGCCCGCCAGCCGTTTCGCGGGTGGTGCGGTCAGTGATGCGCTGGCGCCAGAGGCGAATGTAGGTGGCCATCGCCGTGACAAGCAACCCGAAGGAGAAGGCGCGGGTGCGCTTCCAGGTGGACCTAGCGCGCTTGCCGGTCTTCTTGGCCGCGTGAGACGCGCGGTCGCCCGCCTTGGACATCGCCTTCGAGGTCTTCGCCGCAGCAATGGCAGCGCCCGCCTTTGTGGCGGCCTTGGCCGCGCCGACTCTGCGCTGGGCCTTCAGATCCTTGGCTTTATCAGCCGCCCGCCCCCGCAGGTCATTCGCGCGATCCCCCACGCGCCGATCCGCGATCCAACCAGAGACGTTTTCACCGGTAGCGGACATCATGTCGGTGAAGTCGTTCCACTTGCTCTTGGCCTGCGCCTGCGCCTGCTTGGTCTGCGCAGCGCGCCGCAGTTGCGCAATCTGCGCGCGGGCGGTGGCGCCGGTCGCGGTGACATTCTCACGCACGCGGGCGCGCTCCACGAGATCCGTCGCGGAGTCCCGCAGGTCCTCCCACGTGTCGCCCAGCTTGTCCAGTACGCCGGCGGTGGCGACAGCTCCCAGCGCCGCCGCTGACTTGCCTTTCAGTTGGTTCGTCGCGCCAGGGAGCCGTTTCGACTGGTCTTGCAGCAAGTCCGCGAAGTCGCCACCTTTGCGCGCCATGAGATCACGCGCGTCCAGGAATGGCTGCTTCCCCTTCTGGGCATACCAGAAGATCGCGCCGCCCGCCACGATCGGCGCCACAACGGCGGGCACATACCACCAGCGGAAGGCTGGCGACTCGTCACCGTATCGCGCCATATACTCATACGGATTGGCGGTCTCCACCACCTCGATAATCTCAACTGTCTCGACCGGCGCGTCGCCGGCGTTCTCCGTTCCTAACGGTAGACCGTTCAGATTCGCGTTTGTTTGGTTACCCATCTGCGCGTTGCTCGCGCCGCTCGTCCCAGCCGAACTCATCGGTGCCCCCTCCTACGCTCTGTATCGCCGAACTCTCAAGTGTGCGCTCTTAATACACAGCCCGAGAATCCTCGCAGAATCCATGCCGCTTCCAGCCGGTGTGCGGACCCGACGATGAAAGGGAGCGCACGCGCCGGTCACGGGAACGGGGCAGCGTCGCCCTGGAAGAGCGGAGGCGCCTCGCCCGGCGCGAAGACCGAGAGCGCGCCGTCCTCCAGTGACCATACCTCGCCGCCGAAGCGGCGCAGGAACCAACGGTCGTGTGTGACGACCAGGACAGGCCCGGGAAAAGCGAGCACAGCGGCCTCCAACGCCTCGAGCACGTCGAGGCTGATGAAGTTCGTCGGCTCGTCAAGCGCAAGCGCGTTTGGGCGCAGCGCCACCAGGCGCGCGATATCGAGCTTGCGTCGTTGACCCGCGCTGAGTTGACCCACACGCTTCGAGAGGTCTTCGAGCCGGAACAGACCGTTGCCGAGGACTGCGGCGACGAGCGTGCTTTCCGGCCCCGTCAGCCCGTCCCGGTACACTTCAAACACGGTCCGCAGCGGGTCCACC
>DATEGV010000497.1:0-4836 GCA_035279925.1 Ktedonobacterales bacterium
CCTCCAGGCGCGACTTTAGTCGCCGGCCCCTCGCCCGCCGGTACATTCTCTGCGCGGCTCCGCGTGTCCTCCGCGCAAGTCTGCGTGACGCTGCGTGACTCTGCGTGACTCGCTGTCCACTTTGCTCGCATGCCGCCTTCACTCGCGTCGTTCACCCCGGCCGATGCCCGTTCCGAGAGGCTGGGGAGGGTGAATCGTCCTCCGCTGACGGTTGCTTCTCACCCTCGCCAGCTTCACGCTCGGCGAGTTGTTGCTGCTGGTGGGCCAACGTCTCACTCATCTGCCTGCGCACGCGCCGGAACGCCCAGAAGCCGGTGGCCAGCACCAGGAGCAGCACGAGTAGAAAGAGGATCGCGCCGGCTGGGCTGCCGCCGGTGGTGGTGAGCGCGGGGTAGCGGTACACCTGATCGTTGGTGGCGAAGACGACAGGGTGGCCGCCGGTCTCCACCACGACGACGGTGAGAACCGGCTTCGAGAAGCTCGTGATCAGCGGCGTCCAGGTGGCGCCGCCGTCCATCGAACGTAGCACCCGCGTGGCGGTCCCGGCGTAGAGCGCGCCGGGCTGCGCGGGATCGGTCGCCAGCGCCGTCACCGGCTCGCCGATCGCCTGTGCGGCGAGAGACGTCCAGTGCGCGCCGCCGTCCGTGCTGGTGAAGAGGCCGCGCGATGTGCCGGCGTAGAGGGTGGGGCCGGCGCTATTCACGCCCTTCGTAAGTAGCTCAGTCAGCGAGAGCGTGTTCGCCGCGCTGGGAATGCCCTGGCCCGACCGCTGCCAGCGCTGCCCGTCGTCGGTCGAGGAGAAGAGGCCTACCTGATCCATCGCGAGGTAGACAACGCCCGCGTTGGGGTCGGAGAGCAGCGCGTTGACGTTGACGGCCTTGGCGGGCAGGCCAGCGTTGCTCGCCGTCCAGATGGCGCCGCCGTCCGCGCTGGAGTATACGCCGTGCTGCACGGTGCCGGCGAGCAGTGTGTGGGTCCGCGCGGCGAAGGCCAGGACGCCGATCGTGTCGCCGCTGGGGAGTCCAGAACCGATGGCACGCCAGGTCTGTCCGAAGTCGCTCGTCTTGTAGACGCCATCGGATGTGCCGGCGTAGACGACACCGGCAGTCTGCGTGTCGGGGAGGATCGTCGCGATGGAGACGCCGGAGGGGATGCCGCTCTTGTTGGCGAAGAGCACGGAGCGGTCGCCGCGGGCGTTGAAGACCGTGCCGGAGTCGCCACCGGCGTAGATGAGTTGCGGATGGAAGTGGTCCACGGCGAGGCTGAGGACGCGCTGGCTGCCTTGCTGGCTCAGTGTCTGCCCTCCGGTGGCCCCGCCGACGGCGCAGCCCGCCAGCAGCAAGAGGGCAAGCGCCACGAACGTGACGCCGCTCCACCATCCGCGCCGGCTTCCCGGCCCGCGTCTCCTCAACGTTCCCACGTGTGGCGGCACTCCTCTATCTACGGCAGCAGGTTGATCTCGTCGCCGCGCCCCTGCTCCTGGGCGATGGCGTAGACGTGTCCGGCGACCGCGATGTCTTCCAGCGCGATGCCGAGTGACTTAAAGAGCGTGATGTCGTCTGGTGATGTTCGGCCAGGTGTCTCGCCGGCGACGACGTGACCAAGCTCCACGGCGCGGGCGAAGTCGAAGCGGCCATGTTCGGCGGGGATGAGCAGGTCGCCGGCCTCGATCTGGGCCTGATCCAGCGCGTCCACGGCGACGACGGCGCTGCGCTCGACGGCGACATCATCGAGTTCGCGGCGGTTGCCCCAGTTGGAGCCCATCGCGTTGACGTGCGCGCCGGTGGGCAGCCACTCGCCCAGCACGACAGGGTCGCGCGCGGTGGTCGCGGTGACGACGATGGCGGCGTCGCGCACAGCCTCCTCGGCGGATGCGACCGGGACCATGTTGAGGCCGGTCTGTGTTCCCATCTCCTCGCAGAACCGCTCCCGGCGTTCGGGATCGCGCCCATAGACGGCGACGCGCTTGAGCGGGCGGGCGGCGCTGATCGCGAGCGCCTGGGTTCGCGCCTGGCCGCCGGAGCCGATCAGGGCGAGGGTGTCGGCGTCGGGCCGCGCCATGTAGCGCGTGGCCAGCCCGGAGGCGGCTCCGGTGCGCATCTGGCCCAGCCAATCGGCCTCGATGATGGCGAGCAGCTTACCGTCGGCGCCGGAGTAGAGCAGCACGGCGAAGCGGACGACGCCGGCGACCACGCTATACGTCTTGAGTCCGAAGAGGCCGGGACCGTCGCGCTCGGGATGGCCCGGCTCGCCCGGCGCGAAGGCGGAGAGTACATGCAGGACGCCGCGCGCCTCCGGCAGGACGACGCGGGAGCGTGGGTTGTTGCGAGTCTCGCCCGTCGCCTGGCGCCGAAAGGCGGCGTCCAGCACGGCGATGGTGTCAGGCATCGTCAGGACGGCGCGCACGTCATCCTCGCGCAGCAGCAGCGTCATGTGTGTGCTTTCTAGACCTCACCCCCCGGCCCCCTCTCCCGCGAGGAGAGGGGGAGCCGGAGAGCCTCATTCCCTTCGAGCGGCGGCGGGTCTCGCGGGGAAGCGGATGGGGTACGGTTCACGCAGAGTTTAAGGGAGTTCACACAGAGTTACACAGAGTAATGATGTCCTCATTCCCCCAACTCCTTGTCCCCTCGCAAGGGGCAAGAGAGCTCGATGTGTTACGTCTCGATGAACCGTTCTCAAACTCTGTGTAACTCTGTGTAACTCTGTGCAACTCTGTGTGAACTCCCTCTGACTCTGCGTGAACCGTACCCCATCCGTGCCCCGCGGGGAAGCGAATGGCGTGTGAGTCGGCCCTACCGCCGGGCGACGCGGCGCACGTGCCTCACGGAGATGTACGTCTCGACGATCTCGACGATCTCACCGTGCGGCGCATAGTCGCCGGCGCGCGTTGGGTGCGCTGGTCGCAAGGCCTCGCCAAGCAGCGAGCCAACCGCGCGGGTCGCCCCGGCGCGCGTACGACGGTCTGTGAGCATCCGCCCGGCGGCGCGCATGGCAAGCGTGAGGGCAAGCGCGCTCGCGCCGGTCTTCATGGCGGCGCGCACTCGCGGCTGACGCCAGGCGACGAGGGTGAGGCGCGGCAGGCGGGCGATGGCGCGCGTCTCTGGGCGCTCCCTGAGAGCAGGCAGGAGCTCGGCGCCTGTGGCTCTCGCATCGCCTGGCATCGGCGCGGCGCCTGGAGTGGCAAAGATGGTCTCAATCTGGGCGCTGCCCTCGACTGAGCGCACGGCGTCCGAGAGCGCGACCGGGCGCAGCGATTCGCCGCAGGTCGGGCAGGCTTCCGCGACCTCGGCGAGCACCACCTGGCATGTGGGACAGTACATGGCGTCGCTCCTTCAACTCACCCGCGAGCGCGCAGAAACTCATCAATGGCGGCGATGATCTGTTCGTTCTCGTCCAGGGTATTGTAGAAGTTGGGCGAGATGCGCAGCAGGCCGGGGCGGTGGTCCACAATGATGCCGCGTTCGGTCAGGGCGTGGACGATCTCCTCCGGCCGGTCGAGCTCGAGCATGACGATGGAGCTACGGATGGCTCCATCCTCCGGGCTGTGTAGCTTCCAGCCGTGCTCCTTCGCGCGGCGCACGAGATCATCGGCAAGGAAGCGTGACCGCTCGCGAATGCGCTCGACGCCGACCTCCTGGATGATGTCCAGGGCGGCGTTGGCGGCGAAGATGGGCGCGACGGCGGGCGTGCCAGCCTCCAGGCGGGTAGCGTCGTCTTTGAAGGCGAAGTCGCGCGTGCGGAACTGGAACTGGTCGCGGGCGCCAAACCAACCGGTGATGGTCGGGTTCAGCTTCGGGATGTGCTCTTCCTTCACGTAGATGAAGGCGAGGCCGGGGCCACCCATCAGCCACTTGAGCGTGCCCGTGACGAGGAAGTCTATGTCGAGGGCGTGGACATCAATCGGGATCTGGCCGGTGCCCTGGTAGTCGTCCACGAGCAGCAGGGCGCCTTTGCCGTGCGCGATCTTCGCCAGTCGCTGGATATCCTGGATGTAGCCGCTGAGGTAGAAGACGCGGGAGGTGGCGACGAGTCCGGTCTTCGTATTGACGTGCTTCTTGAAGAGGTCGGCGGGGAGGGTGACGCCGTCGGGACTCTCGACGAAGACGACCTCCGTGCCGGTGCGCTGCTTGACGAGGAACTGGTAGGCGAGGGTGGGGAAGTCCATGTCGGCGAGGACGACGCGATTGCGCTGGCCGAGGTCGAGGCCGGTGGTGATTTCGCTGAGGGCGGAGGAGACGTTGGTGGCGATGGCGACCTCATGGGTGTGCGCGCCGATCAGCCGGGCGAACTTGGCGCGCAACGCGGCGATCTCGCCCATCCAGAGGGTGTACCACGCCTGGGCGCCATGCTCGTTCCAGAGCTCTTGAAAGCGGTCCATCGCGGCCATCGAGCGCTTCGAGAGTGGGCCGAGCGAGCAGCTATTCAGGTAGGTCTTGCGGCTGAGGATCGGGAACTCGTCGCGGTATTTCAGGAGGTCGGCATGTGGCTCCTGGCTCTTGATACGAGTCCGCGCGGTGGCGGCGGGCGGCGTGTGAGTTGCCGGAGTTGCCGGATTTTGCGTTTTACCGTTGGTGGCGACTTTCGCCGAAGTCTTGGTTTTGCCGCTCTGCGCGGTGGTACGTTGCTGCTGCACCCTCGACACCTCCACAACGGGCATGAGCGCCGCGCCGATGCGGCTCTGAGAGGGAATTGTACCACGGTGGCCGGGGCGTGCTACACTGCTGGGATGGGCTGCCTCAGGGAGGGGAGACGGGTACGGGTAACACAGAGTAACTCAGAGTGAACGCAGAGTCACGCGGAGGCCGGGGGAACCTCACCCCCTGGCCCCCTCTCCCG
>DATEGV010000498.1:0-2265 GCA_035279925.1 Ktedonobacterales bacterium
ATTGCGGAGCTTGGCGGCGTGTTGGCGGGTTCATTCCGGCTTATCTGGTCCGACAGGCCGGCCTGGGGCTCGCAGCCGGATGACGCAGGCTACGTTCACGGCCTCGTCATCAATCGGGCATTCGCCGGTCAGGGACTTGGAGTACGCTTGCCGGCGCATGCGGAGTGGCTCGTCGCGGCGGCAGGGCGGCCGTACTTGCGTCTCGACTGTATAAACGACGCTCTGGTCGCGTACTATGTGCGCGCGGGCTTTGCGCTGGTCAGCGGGAAGCAGTGGGACCACGGCGGCCCTCATCTCTTCGAGAAGCGAGTAGACAACATGGCAGAGACACAGACGCCGCGTGGCGCGTTGATCATCACGCAAGCGACACCCGACGAGGTGGATACCGCTGTGGCCGTCGAATACAGCGCGACAGATTGGCTGCGCTCGCGTGGCATCGAGCCGGGCAACCCACCGCGTCCCCTGCGTGACATCATCGCGGAGTGCGTGGATCGTGGCGAGGTGTATCTGGCGAAGCGCGACGGCGTGGCGGCCGGCAAGATCATCTTGCAGGACCGCGACGACGGCGTGTGGGGCGACCTGCCGGGCGACGCGCTCTACGTCCACGGCTTCATGGTTCACCGCGCCTTTGGCGGAGAAGGCGTCGGCCTGGCGATGCTGCGCTGGGCGGAGACGGTCGCGGCGACGCGGGGCAAGCCGCTGCTGCGACTCGACTGCGACGGCGCGAATCCGGGGCTGCGCGCCTACTATGAACGCGCGGGCTTCACCCACAGAGGCGATCTGCTGCTGCCGAACAGGCTCGCGGCCCGCTACGAGCGGCGTGTGGATGGGGATGGACAGACGGCATGACGGCGACACGCGACGCAATGATCACAACCGAGACGCTGGAGACCACGACGCCAACGCGGCGAGGTATCCCCTCGGTCGCGCGGCGCGCGCTGCTGGCGATCCAGGCGGATTGGGCCGGATCGCGCGTCTGGACCTTCGGCGCGGCGACGCTGGCGCTGGCGACGCTCGTCTGCGAGGCGTACTACCTCAACCAGCCCTATGTGCAGACAGATCCCGACACCGTGGACTACACGCGCCTTGCGAAAGCAGTCGCCGCCGGACATCTGGTTGACCCGATTCGGACGCCCGTCTACCCCCTCTTCATCCATCTGATCTCTCTCGTCGGCGGGCAGGGCAACCTCTTCGCCGTCGCGCTCGCGCAGGCGGCGCTCTACGTCCTGGCATGCGGCGGAGTGTACCTGATGGCCCTGCGACTGGTTGGTCGGCCCCCGGTCGCTTTCCTGGTCGCCGCGCTGCTCGACACCAACACACTGCTGCTCTCCTACGTCAAGCCGATCATGACGGAGGCGCTGGCGCTCTTCCTCGTCACGGCGCTGGCCCTCGTCATCGCCTGGCACGCGCGCTCCGCACGGGCACGCACGCTCTGGCTGGCGTCGGGCGTCCTGCTGCTGCTCGCGATGACACGCCCGGAGTGGGTGTATTTCGGCGTCCCGCTCCTCGGTTTCCTGCTGCTCGTCTCCTGGCGGCAGGGTAAGGCGCGTCCGCATCTGCGCCATGTCGCGCTGGCGCTGGTCCTGTTCTACGCCGTCTGCGGGCTGTATTCCTACGAGAACGGCGTCGTCAATGGCACGCCCGGCTTCAGCGTGAACCAGAACATTGACTGGCTCGGCAAGGTCATGCAGTACCACATGCAGAACGAGGCGCCGCCGCAATACGCCGCCATCTCGCGTGAGGTCAGCGCGTACCTTGCCTTCGGCGACTACGACTCGCTGCACGTCATCAGCCATGACCCGAACCTGCTGCGCAACCGCATGGCGCTGGCAGGCGTATACGGCCGGGCGATCGTCGCGCGCCATCCCATCGAATACGCGCTCAAGACGGTCCCGGTGATTTTCCAGTCGCTGCGCTCCACGACGCCACACCAGCCAGTGCGTCCGCGCGGCGCGTTCGGAGCGCCCTTGCGCGCCCTGAACGTCGTCTCGTCGCTGGCGCAGCAGAGCACGGCGCTGTTCCCGTTCCTGGCGCTGGGCTGGTGGGCGTGGCTGCTGGCGCGTCGGCGAGACGGTTGGGACGAGCGCACACTGCTGATGTGCGGGCTGGCGCTGATCGCGGGCTACGGGCTGGCGGTGACGACACTCTTCGTCTTCATCCAGTATCCGCGCATGAACACGCCGTATGATCCTCTGATGCTCACCGTCGTGTGGTGCAGCGTCGCGCTGGTGATCCCGCGCGCCGTCCGGCTAGTTCGGCGACACG
>DATEGV010000499.1:0-5998 GCA_035279925.1 Ktedonobacterales bacterium
GGCTGAGTCCGGGGAGGTGATACGGGTCCCATATTGCGCATCAAACGGGCGTCTTTGTGGCCAGGCGCGGAGCCGATTCGTCGTGAAGTGTGCGAATCGCTGCAATTGGGTCTCGGATTCTGGACGCTCTGTGGACGGTCCATCAGTATCCTATCTTCCAGATGACGCGCCCCTGCTCAGCCAAACGGTTCGGGGGCGAATGACGCAGTACCGTCCAAACAGTCTGGGGGTCCTACCGTGCGAACGAACGAATCATTCTCCGGCTTGACGCAAGATACGCTGGCGCCGCGCGCCGAATACACGCTGCGTAGCAAGATCGCCCGCTGGGCAATCGGCCTGGCGCTGGCGGGCGGGCTGGGCATTGGCGTGGCCTCCGCACAGGTCGTCGTATCCCACGCCCCCTCCGCGGCCCATGCGGCGCACCTCGTGAGTGTCTCCCCTGACAATGTCACTGGCGGCCCCGGCAACGGTTAGACGCTACCTCCGCGGCTTACGCGCCGGCAGGAGCGCGCCAAGTCTAACGCGCATGTCAGCGGGGAGCGCGGCGTTCGGGCGCGTAATACAGAGTGAGCGCGCCAGGCCGGACCGCGACCACATCCTCCCGCAGTCGTGAGGGAACCGCATCATGTCTCGTGACGATTGGGAGCAGGCCATCGCGCGAGCGGTCGTCGAGCGAGCGTTTCGCGCGCGTCTCTTGACCGACCCCGCCGACGCCCTCTCCGACTACGGATTACCAGCCCGGGACGCGCACATCGTCACGGGAGCCTCGGCGGCGTCGCTGCCGGAGTTTGTCGCGCATGTGCTGCGGATGACCGGACGAATCTGGGATATTGGATTCGACGCGGCGCTGTAATGGGCGCCGCACGGGTATCGCGCGGATCATGAGTTGGGATGCCGGCCTCCGGCGGGACGCCGGCAAGCAAGGTAGCCACCAGGCGCAAGGAGCGCGCCGCCGCAAGGAGGCGGTTGGCATCCCAGCGATTGTCTATTCGCGACTATCGCCCGGCCACGCGGGCAAACGCGGCGGCGGCCGCTGCGATCGTGCGCGTGATCTGCGGCTCCGAGTGCGCGAGCGAGAGAAAGCCGGCTTCGAACTGTGAAGGGGCGAGATAGACCCCCGCCTCCAACATGGCGCGGAAGTATGTCGCATAGGCGGCCGTATCCGACAGTTTGGCGGTCGTTTCGTCGCGCACGGGCGCGTCGCTGAAGAACACGCAGAACATCGAGCCGACGCGCGTCTGGTAGATCGGGACGCCCGCCGCCCGCGCCGCGGCGCCGATGCCCTCGGCGAGCGCCGCCGACCGCGCCTCTAGCTGCGCGTAGACGTCCGGCTCCGCGAGCAGCTCAAGCTGGGTGATGCCGGCGGCCATCGCCAGTGGATTGCCGGAGAGTGTGCCTGCCTGATACACCGGACCAGCCGGCGAGACGTACGACATAATGTCGCCGCGCCCGCCATACGCCGCGGCGGGCAGACCACCGCCGACGATCTTGCCGAGGCAGGTCAGATCCGGGGTGACGCCGTAGAGCGCCTGGGCGCCGCCATACGCCACACGGAATCCGGTCATGACCTCATCAAAGATCAAGAGCGCGCCGTACTTTCTGGTCACGTCGCGCAGGGCCTCCAGAAAGCCCGGCTCGGGGGGAACGCAGCCCATATTGCCGGCGACCGGCTCGACGATGACCGCCGCGATGTCTTGTGGGAAACGCTCGAAGAGCGCGCGCACGGCCGCCGCGTCGTTGTACGGCGCGACAAGCGTATCCGCGGTCGTGGCTGGAGGGACACCAGGGCTATCAGGGACGCCGAGCGTGAGCGCGCCGGAGCCAGCGGCCACCAGCAGGAGATCGGCGTGGCCATGATAGCCGCCCGCGAACTTGACGATCTTCGCCCGCGAGGTGAACGCGCGCGCCAGCCGCAGGGCGCTCATGGTCGCTTCCGTGCCGGAGTTCACGAAACGCACCAACTCGACGCTTGGCACAGCCGCGACAACGAGTTCGGCCAAACGCACCTCCGCCCGCGTTGGCGCGCCGAAGCTCGTGCCACGCTCGGCCGCGCGGGCGACCGCCGCCACAACGGCAGGGTGCGCATGGCCCAGAATCAATGGACCCCAGGACCCAACGTAGTCTATGAACTCGTTGCCATCCGCGTCGAACATGAGCGCGCCCTGGCCACGCTCGATAAATAGTGGCTGGCCGCCGACCGCCTTGAAGGCGCGCACAGGGCTGTTCACCCCGCCGGGTATCAGTTGGCGCGCCTGCGCAAACAGCGCCTGAGAGCGTGCGGTCTCCATGAAGGTATCGTCCTTTTATTGTATGGGCCGGCGTAGTTCCGCACGGTATTGTAGCGCGCCGTCACGCTTTGAGGTGAGCCGCGACATACGCTTTGATAGCGTTCCAGTCGCCATTCGCCGGCAGAAGGATGTCCTGGCCGTCGGCGGATTGGGAGTCCACGAGCACGTTCTGGTTAGTCAGTCCGATGTGGCCGGCGTGCGTGGCGTCTATCTTCTCCGCGAAAAGCGCCAGATCGGAGAGGGAGAGATTCGTATAGATGGAGGTCTGTAAGGCGTCGAGCGCGCCACCGAGACCGGGCCACGCGGCGACCTGTCGGGCACGCGCGAGTATCGCGTGGATGAGCAGCTGTTGGCGGGCAGAGCGCGCGAAGTCCGACCCCTCGCTTACTGGATCCGTGACATAGCGGGCGCGGGCATATTCAATCGCCTGTTCGCCGGTCATACGCTGCGGCCCGGTGTTGAAATGGATCGTCTTCCAACCGGGGTCAATGCGGGGATCGTCGTTGCGCGGATATTGCGCGGTGAAGGCCGTCGGGACGGTGATCGCGACACCGCCGAGCGCATCCACAAGTTTGCGAAACCCGGTGAAATCTATCGTGACCCAGAAGCGCACGGGGAGGCCGATGATGTCGCTCACCGCACGCGCGGCCTCGTCGCCGCCCGCCGTCCTGCCCGCCGGCTCGCCGTTGTACCCGCCCGATAGGCCATCCTGATATGCGGTGTTCAGCTTGGCGTCCGCGCTCCCTTTCCCAGGAACCGGGATCCAGAGGTCACGTGGGACGGAGATCATGGTCGTCACCCCGCCGTTGGGGATGAGGCTGATGACCATCATGCTGTCGGTCAGGTTGGCGCCGTCGTGACTGCCCCCGCCGTACCCCATGATGAGCACGTTGATACGTCCGGCGCCGCTGACGTAGCCAGTCTGGGAGCTGAGCGGGTTGCGCGTGGAGATGGCGCTCCCGAAGTCGTAGAGCCGGTGCGCCACAACGCCGCCGAGCACGAGGGTCACCAGTGTAAGCGCGAGCAGACTGTATCTGAGGACGCGCAACCAGCGCCCGCGCCGCGGCTGGCCGGGACGGGTTGAGCGAGGAGTAGGGGCGTTGAGCCCGACCACCCGGCGCAGAGGCAACGTACCGGCGTAGGGGTTCGCCGGCTCGGTGGCGCGAGGCAGCGGCGGCATCGCGGGCGGGAAGCCAGGCGCCCGCTCCGTCGGCGCTTCCCACTGCGGGCCGGTATCTCCTATCTCCGGAAACTGGCGCATCGTTGACTCCCAAACTTCCTTCATAGTACAAGCCGGCCGGATCTCGCGCCTGCTGTTCAATACGATTAAGGACACGCGGCGGGTACGAGTGGTGTGCCATTCCGTTGCCAATATCGTGCCGGGACGGTATACTGTGGGCCATGACGGCGCTGGAAGCTGGGCGCGCGAGGGGCAAGAGTGTTCCGGCTTGGCTTGGTCGGGAGGCAAACGTGACAACCTGTGAGCAGTGTGGCGCGAACACCGTTGATGAGCAGGGCTTGTGCCACACGTGCGGTTGGCGAGCGCGACAGACAGCCTCCGACGCCGCCCTCTTTGAGGATGGGAATGACAGTGAGGCGGACGATTCGCCGTCGCTTGGGGAGACCCGTGCCGCTGAGGCGCCAAACACGCCCGCGCCGCCCGTTTCGGTGCGCTACTCCGCTGCCCCGGCGCCGGTGATCGAACGGACAACCGACATGCCGCGATATGCCCCCACAGGACCCGCCGAGCAACGCATGGGAACTCGGGCGCGGACGAGCGCGGGCGGGACCGGCCGGTTCTGCGGGACGTGCGGCGCGCGTATCGTCGCGGGCGAGATGTACTGCGGCCAGTGCGGGTCGCCGGTGGGCCAGGCGACGGGAACACAGACCGGACGAGTCGGCGCCCCGACGCATCTGGGCAACGGAACTGGCAGTGTCTGGTCAGATGGCGCGGGAGACGAGCCAACGGAGGCGTTCGTGGTGGCGCAGCAAGGCTACCCGCGCGCGCTTCCCGCAACGGGGTATCCGCAGAGCCGCTACGGTCAGGCGACCAACGCTCCGGCGACGCCAAGTTCGTCGCGGACGATGCGGGTCATTTTCGGCGTTCTCTGTCTGGCGGGCAGCCTGGTGAGCGCGGCGGCGGCCGTTATCGTGGCGTTGCAACAAGGTAAATAGCTCGCGTGGCGATGAACCTTGACGTGGCGGCGCCGCGTGTGAGGAGAATGCGACGATATGTCGCGGGCCAACGGCGGCCGCGGCCGGGCGCGATGGCGCGAGTGCCGGTCGCAATGGGAAGAAGGCATGGCGCGAGAGCATGAATGCTGAACCACTAGCTGACTCAGTGATTGATCGCGCGGACTACGAGTCCATCGCCGCGTTTCGTTATGCGATCCGGCGCTTCCTGCGCTTCAGCGAGCAGGCGGCAAGGCGCGAAGGGGTGACGCCCCAGCAGCATCAGTTGCTGCTCGCGATTAAGGGCTTTCCCGGGCGGGATTACGCCAGCGTCTCCGAATTGGCCGAGCGGTTGCAGATGCGGCAGCATAGTATGGTCGGGCTGATTGACCGCACGGAAGCGCAAGGATTGGTGCGGCGTGAGCAGGGTGTGGCGGACCGGCGCCAGGTGTTTGTGTTGCTGACGCCAGCGGGAGAAACCAAGCTGCAACGGCTCTCCGTGCAGCACCGGCGTGAGCTGCTCACGATGCGCGAGGCGCTGCTGGCGATTCGGTAGTCAGTCGGGCCAGCGCACCGCCTCACGCGCGCAGATTCTCCTCCGGCAACGCGGAGCCAGCCGGGACGTTATCGCCCGCCGGCGTGGCTTCGTCCGCCTCCTCTGTATCAACCTGGGCGTCCGCGCCGCCGTCCGCGTGGACGAACTCGTCGTGTTCGCCCCAGGTGGTGTCGGCTGGTCCCTGATAAGAGCGATAGTATCGCTTGCCGAATGACCAACCAAGGCGGCAGAGGCCGTAGACGATCGCGGCGTAGATGACAAGGGAGACGACCGCGAGGATGACGGCTGAGCCTCCTCCAACGACGTAGAGTGTACCCAGGAGGGCCGATCCGAGGAAGCCGCCGATCAGAAACGACGCGATGCAGCCGATCAGGCAGCCAAGGTAGCCGCCGTGGGTTGGCCACTCGAAGCCGGGAGGCGCGGCTCCGACCGCGTTCTCGCCGTCGCCGTAAGGGGCGTCTATGGGAAAATCGTCCGCCGTGGTCATAGCTGCGGCGTCCGAGGATTCCTCAGGGCGCTCAGGTGGATCGTGTTCGGTGGCTGAATCTGGCTGGGACACTACGTATCGCGTCTTTCTGATCGAGGGTCTTGGTGGATGCGCCGAGCTGGCTAGAGCGTGCCAAACTGGCGGTCACCGGCATCGCCGAGGCCGGGACAGATGTAGCCCCGCTCATCCAGCCGGTCATCCAGCGCGGCGAGATAGATCGGCACCTCAGGGTGCGCGTCGTGAAGCTTGCGCAGGCCGTAGGGCGCCGCGATGAGGCCGATATACCGTAGGTGCGGTACGCCTAAACGCTTCAGGATATTGAGCGCGTCTATCGCGGAGCCGCCTGTCGCGAGCATCGGGTCTACCGCAAAGCATACCTGTAGGTTGTCGGCGCGCGCCAGTTGATTATAGTACTCAATCGGCTCCAATGTGCGCTCATCGCGGCGCAGGCCGAGATGCCAGACGGGCGCGTCCGGCAGGACCGACCGGAATCCT
>DATEGV010000500.1:0-6254 GCA_035279925.1 Ktedonobacterales bacterium
GCCCGCGCCTCGATCTCCCGCGCGCGAAGCGCGCCCTCGCGCCGGGCGGACTCCTCGACGGCCTGGATCAACTCGCCACGCGCCTGCTCCACGGACATCGTCGCCACGCGCTCCAACGCCACCACGCGCTGCTCGCGCAATGTCTCCAACTCCGCCTTCAGGGTATCTAGCTCCTGCCCACGCTTCGCCAGTTGGCGTTCGCGCTGCTCGATACCGTCCGTCTTGCGGTCCAGCGCCTCTTCCTTCTGCTGGAGCCGCTGCTCCTGCCGCTTCATCTCCTGTCGTCGCTCGCGCGCGTCGGTTTCAAGCGATGCGCGCGTCTTGGCGTTCTCATCTTTCGCTTCACGAAGGGCGTCGCGCTGTTGCTCTTGCAGCTCCAGCATCCGCGCCTCCGCGGTTTCTTTCATCTGCTGTAGTTGTTCTTGATGCCGAATCCGAGCCTGCTGCTGGCCGAAGACAAAGCCAACAACGACGCCCGGCAACACACCCAATACCACTACGAGCAGAATTACTGCCCAAGTACTCACGTATGACAGTCCTCCGCGAGGCCGCTCAATCCAGATGGATATTTCGGTGGTAACACAACCAAGGTGTACCGCTCGGACACGAGAAGCCGCATTCTCGTACACTATCGGTTCTCGTCACTATATGAGAGGAACTGTCTAGCTGTCAAGCTGCCTATGATTGCGCCGTTCGGGCGAGCGGCATGGTATACTGCACGCGGCGCCGGCCCCGTGGCTCGCGCGCTCCACCCGCGCCAGAGGAGAATCACCGCCGATGTCTGACCAACCGATAGCCCGTACGCCCAGCGCGCTGGTCTCCGCCGAGCAGACCGCCTGGCTCAAAGACCGGATTCGCGCCGTCCCCGACTATCCTCAGCCCGGCATCCTCTTCCGCGATATCACGCCCCTCTTGCAGGACGCCGCCGCCCTGCGTCTCGTCCTGGATGTCTTCGCCACGCGCTATCGCGACGCCGGCATCGAGCAGATCGTCGGCATCGAGTCGCGCGGCTTCATCTTTGGAACGCCGCTCGCCTATATGCTTGGGACCGGCTTCGTGCCCGTGCGCAAGAAGGGTAAGCTCCCCTCGACGACTATCGAGCAGGAGTACGCGCTGGAGTATGGCGCGGCGACGCTGGAGGTCCATACGGACGCCGTGCGACCTGGCCAGCGCGTGCTCATCGTGGATGATCTGCTGGCCACCGGCGGCACCACCGAAGGCACCGTCAAGCTGATGCGGCGGCTCGGCGCGCGGGTCGTCGGCCTCGCCTTCCTGATCGAGCTTGTCGCCCTCGGTGGACGTCAGCGCCTGCCCGATCAAGACGTCTTCGCGATTCTCTCGTACTAGCCGCGGTCGGCTGGTTGGCGGGCAGACGAGACGCGCTTCGACCCGCTCGCCGTCCCGTGCGCCGGCCATTTGTGGCCGCGAGGAACGCGCTCGCCATCCCATGCGCCGGCCATTCATGGCCGCGAGGACTCAAGTGGTGTCATTCCCAGCCCCGCGAAAGAGCGCATCCATGACTATTCTCATCCACGCGGCGCGAGCCACCCGCGAATGGCCGCGCGCCGGCGTACGCAAGGGCGACCGCATGTATCACGTCGTCTCAGACCTCTTGGGCGTGGACGGAGCGGATGAGCTGCGCGCGTTCGTCCGTGGGTACGGCTTGCGGGCCGCGTGGGCGCAGTATCCCGGCAGTTATCGCGAACACTTCGATGTGCGCGCCGACGAAGGTCTCCAGATGATCGCGGACGGCGCGCGGCTCATCACGAATCGCGAGATGGGCGAACTCCTGCTCGCCAAACGCGCGTACGCCGACGCGCGCTCCTGACTCCCCCTCTCCTGTGGGAGAGGGGGTTGGGGGGTGAGGTTGTCCGGGGGACAACCCCTACGCCTGCGCCGGATGCTCCACGTGGCGCTCCGCCACCTCCGGTAGCGCCTCCATGTTGCCCAGGCCCTGCACGCTGCCGGTGCGCGCCAGCGAGCCGACGCGATCGGCGAAGTGACACGCGGCGAAGTGCTTTCCGCCCGTCTTGTCCTCCAGCGGCGGCTCGACCTCACGGCAGATCTGCTGCGCCAGCGGGCAGCGCGTATGGAAGCGGCAGCCACTAGGGATGTTCACGGGGCTGGGGGGATCGCCGCCGAGAATGATGCGCTTGCGATGCTGCTCGATGCGCGGATTCGGAATCGGCACCGCCGAGAGCAGCGCCGCCGTGTAGGGGTGCAGCGGATTCGAGTAGAGATCCTCGCGGTCGGAGATCTCCATGATCTTGCCCAGGTACATTACCGCGATACGTTGCGCGAAGTGCCGCACGACACTCAAGTCATGCGAGATGAATAGATACGTCAGGCCCATCTCATGCTGCAACCGGCTCATCAAGTTCAGAATCTGCGCGCGAATCGAAACGTCGAGCGCGCTCACCGGCTCGTCCGCGATGATGAACTCCGGCTCTGTGCTGATCGCGCGCGCGATGGCGATGCGCTGGCGCTGGCCGCCACTGAACTCGTGCGGGTAGCGATCAATGAACTCCCGGCGCAGACCCACTTTGTCCATCAGCTCTTCCGTGCGCTGGATGATCTGCTCCTTCGTGCCCGTCTTGTGAATGTGCATCGGCTCGGCCACCAGGCTGCCGATGGTGAAGCGCGGATTCAGCGAGGCGTAGGGATCCTGAAAGACCATCTGCACGCGCCGGCGCATGTCACGCAGTTGTCGCCCCTGCACCCGCGCCATATCGGTGTCGGCGACATACATCGCGCCAGACGTCGGCTTATACAGGCGCACGATGGCGCGGCCAATGGTGGACTTGCCGGAGCCGCTCTCACCAACGAGGCCGAGCGTCTGCCCACGGGGAATCTCCAGCGTCACACCATCCACCGCGCGCACCGCGCCAACCTGGCGCTGTATCACGATGCCCGACGTGATGGGGAAGTGCATCACCAGATCTTCGATGCGCACCAGCGCATTTGACGTGGACACCGCGAACGGCTGGGCTGCGGGGGCTTCCATGTACGCGCTCCTCTCACACGTATCGGGACTCTCGACCCGCAACGTTAGCTGTTCGACACACTCGACGGCGTTTCGCCGGCGACGTAATCACTACGACCAATTTCGCGCAGGGGGATGAACCCGCGCGCCGAGGCTCGCTCCTGTTCCGCTGGGTCGGTGACATCCACCCAGCAGGCCGAATAGTGGTTCGGGCCGACCTGCGCGCGCGGGGGATAGGTGGAACATTTATCCAGCACAAACGGGCAGCGCGGCTGGAACGGGCAGCCTTCCAGCGGATGCAACTGATCGGGTGGAGCGCCGGGAATCGTGGTCAGGTCGCCCTCGCCCGTCTTATCCAGCCGCGGCACCGACCCGAGCAGCCCCAACGTATAGGGATGGCGCGGATTGGCGAACAACTCGCCGGTCGGCGCCGTCTCGGCGATCTGGCCCGCGTACATCACGATGATGCGGTCCGTCACCCCCGCGACTACGCCCAGGTCATGGGTGATGAGTATCACCGACGTGCCCAGGTCGCGCCGCAGCCGCGCGATCAGTTCCAGAATCTGCGCCTGCACCGTCACGTCCAGCGCCGTCGTCGGCTCGTCCGCGATCAGCAGTTGCGGATTGGCGGCGATGGCGATGGCGATCATTACACGCTGGCGCATGCCGCCGCTGAACTGGTGCGGATAGCTCTTGAGCCGGCGGGGGGCCTCTGGAATCCCGACGGCTTCGAGCAGCTCACGCGCCCGGCTGCGCGCCTCGGACCCGGTCAGTCCCAGGTGCAGCTCCAGCGGCTCCGTCAACTGGCGTTCGATGGTCAGCACCGGGTTCAGACTCGTCATCGGATCCTGAAAGATCATTGCGATCTGCCCGCCGCGCACCTTGCGCATCTCGCCTTCAGAGAGGTCCACCAGATCCCGGCCGTTGAAGAACACTTCGCCGTCCACGATCTCCGCCGGTGGCATTGGCAGCAGGCGCAGCACCGCCAGCGAGGTCACGCTCTTGCCCGATCCGCTCTCACCGACGATTCCGAGCGACTCGCCTTTCTCCAGCGAAAAGCTGACACCTTCGACGGCGTGGACCGGGCCGGCGCGCGTCTTGAAGTACACTTTGAGGTTCTTGACCTCAAGCACTTTGTTCGTATCTGCTGGTGTCTCAGCGACCATGGACGTTGGCCCTATCACTCTCTTGCGTCAACGACAATATCCGGCGGCGCGACAGACAGGTCTACCGCTGCGTCATATACGGATCGAGCGAATCGCGCAGCCCATCACCCATGAGATTCACGCACAGCACCGTGACCAGAATGGCCAGCCCCGGCAGAACGGCCAACAGCGCGTCACTGGAGAGGAATCCCTGCGCGTCGTTGACCATGTTGCCCCAACTCGGCGTCGGTGGATTGATGCCGAAGCCGAAGAAGCTCAGCGTAGATTCGATCAGAATCGCGTCGCCGACCGCCAGCGTTCCGCCCACCACAATCGGCCCGATCGCGTTCGGCAGGATATGCCGGAACATCAGCCGAACATTGCTCGCGCCGAGTGTGCGCGCGGCTAACAAGAACTCGCGTTCTTTGAGCGCCAGGAACTCGCCGCGCACGATACGCGCCAGGATCAGCCACTCGAACGCGGAGATGATGATGACGACATCGGAGATCTTGCCGTTGCCGAAGCTCTTCGACAGCACGATCAGGATCAGCAGCAGCGGCACCGAGAGCAGTGCGTCGGTGATGCGCATCATAATCGTGTCCACCCAGCCGCCATAGAAGCCCGCGACCGCGCCCACGACCACACCGATGATCACGGAGATGATCGCTACGGCGAAGCCGACCTCCATCGAGACGCGGCCACCATAGAGCAGGCGGGCGAACTCATCACGTCCGATGTAGTCGGCGCCGAGCAGGTGATGTAGCGTGGGCCCCTGGAAGCGGATCGCCAGGTCTGGCGTCGTCGTCGGATCATACGTTTTGGTGCCGGGCGCGAGAACCGGCGCTAAGATCACGCCCAACGCGATAATGATCAGCACACACAATCCGAAGACCGACACCTTATTGCGCAGAAAGCGCTCGCCGATCAGGCGAAGCTGCGATTTGCGCTTGGTCGCCAGTTGCAGGCCGAGATCGAGTGACGCTCCAGGGGCGAACGACGCATTTGGCTGTGTTGTCGTCATCGTCAGTCCTCCATCACACCGCGGGAGTCCGAACCCTTAGGAGTAGCGGATGCGCGGGTCAATCAGCCCATACAAGACATCCGCGACAAGGTTGAAGAAGATGATCATCGCCGCGCCCAACAGCAGGAACGCGAGCAGCACCGGATAGTCCGGCGTGCCGATAGAGGACTGAATGAACAACTGCCCCATGCCGGGCCAGGAGAAGACGGTCTCCGTGACGACAGCGCCGCCGGTGATGCCGCCGAACGCCAGCGCGACGACCGTGACCAGCGGAATCAACCCGTTGCGAAGCGCATGCCGAGTGAACACCCTGAACGAGCTGAGGCCCTTCATCTTGGCCGTGCGGATGTAGTCCTGCTTGATGACATCCAACAGACTGGATCGCAGGTAGCGGCTCCAGACCGCGATGAACTGTACAGAGAGCACGATGCCCGGCAAGACGAGGTGGAGCGCCTTGTCTTGCAGGATCTGAAATTCGTTAAATCCGGTGGTATCCGCCGAGTGTTGAGCGTCGGTCGGGAGAATGTGGAGCTGCACGCCGAAGATCGTCTGCAGGATGAACGCGAACCAGAAGATCGGCATCGAGATGCCGGCGTAGGCGAAGATCGTGATGACGTAGTCGGTGAGGGAGTACTGCTTCACCGCCGCCAGAATGCCGAATGTGATCGCCACGATCAGCGCAAATATCAGCGCCGCCAGAAAGAGCTCCAGCGTCGCGGGCAGCCGCTCGGCGATGCGCTTCGAGACCGGCTCACCGGAGATGTACGAATACTCGAAGTTGCCGCGCAATACCTGGCCCAGCCAGCTCAGATACTGAAGCGGCGCCGGCTTATCGAGGCCGAACCGGTGGCGGATCAACTTGCGTTGAAAATCGGTGATGCGCGGATTGCCCGCGCCGATCACCGCATCCGGGCCACCAGGGATGAGATGGATCAGCGTGAAGAAGCCGATGGACAGCAAGAACATCATCAGGACGGCTTGCAAGAGGCGCCGTATGATGTACCTTCGCATACGCGACCCGTCTCCTCTCCTCATGCGGCGACTCGCGCCGCGTCAGATTAGCGAACAAGATAACATAACAGCCGCTCCGTACGCAAGTTGAGAA
>DATEGV010000501.1:0-2997 GCA_035279925.1 Ktedonobacterales bacterium
GCTCCTCGGCTCACCCGACTTCTCTTGTTCGGATTAAATTGTAAAAGATCATAATTCGCGCCTGGAGGGCGTCGCTGCACTCCGCCACAAAGTGCGCCTGCGCGCACTCGAATCCACCGTCTCCGGCTGGCGCTCCTCTCCCGAACCCGCGCAGGCGGGTTTCGCGGCCGTAGGCCATCCAGGCGCGAATTCATTCGCCGACTCCCTGCCGCGAGGCGGTCCTTATTGGCTCCGTTCTCACTCCCTCTAACTCTGCGTGTACTCCCTCTGACTCTGCGTGAACCGTACCCGGAACGCCATGTCGCTGGCTCCCCTCCCCTCGTGGGGGAGGGGCTGGGGGAGAGGTCCGCTGGCTCCCTTCCCTTGCGGGGGGATGAGGCATCCTACCGCCAGGCGGTCGCTTCGAGCGCCGTCATCCGGCCCTTCAGGCGCAGCGCCATCTGCAAGGCGGCGTCGTGCGCGCGTTGCTCCGCGCCGTCGGGGAGCGCCGCCAGCGGCTCGACCTCCCCGTACCGGTGGCGCAGGCCGTTCGCGATCAGGTGGTCGGTGAACCAGGGATTCTTGGGCAGCACCGGGCCATGCAGGTACGTGCCATACACCTGGCGATAGCGCGCGCCCTCGCCGCCATCCTCGCCGTTATTGCCGCCACCCGCGATCACCGTGCCCAGCGGCTGAACGCCTGGCCCCAGGTAGGTGCGGCCGCTGTGGTTCTCGAAGCCCACGAGCGTCTGCTTGCCGCCGATGGGAAAATCGCACTCGATGGCGATGTGGTTCATGTAGCGCGTGTTGCCGCCGATGGTATGCATGTCCACGGCGTGCGCGCCTTCCAGACGCGGCCCCGTATACGGCTGGTAGTAGTTGCCGAGCAGTTGGAAGCCCGCGCAGACGGCCAGCACGACCACGTCCGACTCGACGGCCTCACGCAGCAGGGCGTTCTTCTCCTCCATATCGCGGGCGGCGACATCCATCTCTTTGTCCTGGCCGCCGTGGAAGAGGATGATGTCGAAGTCGGGGAAGTGCGCGCTCTGGCCCACATCTACATCCGTCACCTCCGTTTGGACGCCGCGCCACTCGCAGCGCCGTTGGATGGCGAAGAGGTTGCCCCGGTCGCCCGCGACACTGAGCACCTTCGGATAGAGATGGCAGATACGAAGCGTCATCGGCGGCATGTGGCTACTCCTCCCAGAACGGCGGCACCCAGCCGCGCTGCTCCATCGTCCGGCGCAGCTCGCGCAGCGGCGTATAGCCCGCCAGGATGTAGAGCGTCTCCCCCGGCGGCAGCGCGGCGAGCGCGGCGTCAAGCGCGGCGGTCCGGTCGGGGATCGCGCGAATCTTCTCCTCCGCGAGGCCGGCGTACTTGAAGCGCATCTCAAGCTCCTGCGCCTTCGTGCCGCTCGTCACCAGCGATTCGATACGCGGCGTGAACTCCTCCAGGTCAATATCCCAGAGCCAGGCGAAGTCCTCGCCGTCGGTCTCGGCGTTGCTGTGCGCGGAGAGGATACGCTTGCCGCCGGGCCGCGCCATGATGGTGCGCAGCGTCGTGTTGTAGGAGATGGGGTTCTTCACGAACGCCAGCACGATCTGCTTCTCGCCCGCGCTGATGCTTTCCAGCCGTCCGAAGGCGGGGCGCATGGCGGCCAGCGCCGGGGCCACCGCGCTCAGGTCAACGCCTGCCGCCAGCATCGCGGCCACGGCTCCGGCGGAGTTGTAGACGTTGTGCAGCCCTTGCAGGGCGAGCTCGTATTCGATGCGCCCGGCCGGCGTCTCCAGCGTGACATGCGACGGCCCGAAGGCGTCCAGTGTCGCCTGGGTGATGGCGATATCCAGCGGCGGGCGCGCGTAACCGCAGTTCGGGCAGGAGAACGCGCCGAGATGCGAGATGTAGACCTTCGAGTAGGTCAGGTCGTGCTGGCAACGCACGCAGCGAATCGTGTCCGCGGCGTGCTCCGGCACCTGCGTGCCAACGTCGTCCGTCCGCATGCCGAAGTAGAGGCGCTTGGCTTTGGCGTCCGGGGCGAAGCTCGCCACCAGTGGATCGTCGCCGTTGAGGATGATGGTCGCCTCGGCTGGCAGATTGCGGATCATCGTTTCGAGCGCGCGGGCGACGGCGTAGAGCTCGCCGTAGCGGTCGAGCTGGTCGCGGAAGAGGTTGTTGACGACGACGACATCCGGCTCGATCTCCGGCACGGCCAGGCGAATGGTCGCCTCATCAATCTCGAAGATCAGCACATCGGCGTCCAGCCGCCCGAAGACGCTCGCGCCGTTGACGGCGGCCGCGGTGACGCCTTGCAACAGATTGGAGCCGGTGCGGTTCTGCGCGACCCGCTGCCCCGCCGACTGCGAGATGGCGGCGACCATGCGGCAGGTGGTGGTCTTGCCGTTGCTGCCGCAGATGACGATCTTGCGGGCGCGACTATCGCCGATGACCTTGCGCAGCACGGCGGGGTCAATACGCCGGGCGACGATGCCGGGCAGGCTGGTGCCGCCGCCAACGCGCAGCATACGCCCCGTCTTCGCGGCGAGCTTCCCCGCCGAGAGCGCGAGCGCCAGCCGCGCCGCGCCCGCCGGTCCGCGCCGTCTGCTTCGCCGCCGTGCCCCCTCGCGAGGGGAAGGGGGAGCAATCCTACTCGTCTTCTCGTTCGTCATCTATCGCCGCACCTATGTTGTTTCAATCCTCACCTGACTTGGGGGGCCACCTCGACGGCGCGGGGGTACGGTTCACGCAGAGTCAAAGGGAGTACACGCAGAGTCAGGCAGAGGGACGAGGAGCGCGTTGGCGTGTGGGAGCGCCCGAGGCGGGGCGTCGCATCGCTTGACCGACTCCCTCTCACTCCGTTTCCCCTCCCTTTGACTCTGCGTGAACCGTCTCTCTCTCCGTCGCTCGTCGCGCCGTCCCACCGATCCGCCAGCCACGCGCGAGGTCGGCGCGAGTATAGCACGCGGGGTGGGCGAGCGGCAATTGCGGGGGACTGACGGCGCGGACAGGGCGTTGAGGGG
>DATEGV010000502.1:0-2242 GCA_035279925.1 Ktedonobacterales bacterium
CGCGCCGGTATGGACGCGGTCATGCCGGGTAGGGCGACGCGCCGCGCCGAGGGGGTGGCGACACGCTAGCACTGTCATGCCACGAGCTGGCGCTAGATTGATTATGTGATATACGCCCGCCCGCTGTCAATGGGAAACGGCGCGCGCGTCCAAACGGACTCACGCGGTGGGGAGCCAGGCGCGAATGTGGGCGATGTGCTCCTCTTCGTGTGTGAAGGAGTTGCCGGCGACGACCCGCCACACCCGCCACCCAAACGTCCCACGGCCCCCAATCGCGTTTCCCACCCGCCACTTCTCCCCACCACCGCGCGCGACCCCGGAAATCAAGCCCGTTTGTGTCCGCGTGCGCACGCTCATGTCGGGTTGTCCACGCTTTATCCACCGCTTGGAGCAAAAGTCGTGGATAAAGGGGTTCCGCGCATTCAGGACCGACTCTATACTACCGATGTGGGTCAAAGTGGGGCAAAGTGGGGACCTGGACATGTTTCTCGGTGAGTTCCAGCATAGCGTAGACGCCAAGGGCCGCGTCGCCATCCCAGCGCGCTTCCGCTCGAAGATCGAGCGCGGCGCGGTGCTGACCCGTGGGGTGGATTCGTGCCTGTACGTCTACCCGATGGAGGTCTGGGAACAGAAAGCCCGCGAATTGGACGCCGCCAACATCAACCCGCGCCAGCGCCGCATGATCGAGCGCCGCTTCTTCGGCATGGCCTTCGAGCTGGAACTCGACGGGCAGGGGCGCATCGTCGTTCCCGTCAAGCTCCGCCAATACGCCGGCCTCAATGGGGAAGCCGTCGTCGTCGGCGCGCGGGAGCGGTTCGAGATTTGGAGCGCGTCCACCTGGCAGGCCTACACCGAGGAGATGGCGGAGGAAGACCTCAGCGGTCTGCCGCTGCCGTTCTAGGGTGTCCTCACCCCCTAACCCCCTCTCCCTACGGGGCGAGGGGGATCGCGCGGCGCGGATAGGGGACGTTTCACGCAGAGTCAAGGGGAGTTTATACGGAGTCACGCGGAGATGTTGGAGAGTGGAACATCCGCCAGCTAGCCCGTCGCTCAGAGGGCCTCTCGGCGCTACATTGAGCAGCTCCCGAGACATTCTCTGAGTAACTCTGAGTAACTCTGCGTAACTCTGAGTAACTCTGCGTTACCCGTACCCCACCCCTCGCCAGGGAATGGCCCGGCGGAAGAGGCAAACGCACCTGAACAATTCGACGATAGACAGCCAACCGAATAGCGCCGATACGCCCACCGAAACAGTCCATCTCTCCGTGCTTCCCACGGAGACGCTGGCCGGACTCGCGCCGCGACCGGGTGGCCGTTACATTGACGGCACGCTCGGCGGTGGCGGGCATACCGCGCTGCTGCTGGCGGCGACAGCGCCGGATGGGCGTGTGCTGGGCATAGACGCCGATGAGGCGGCGCTACGGCGCGTTCGCGTGCGGCTGGCGGGCCCGGTGGACGCCGGGCGGCTGCTCACGCGGCAGGGCAACTTCGCGCGCATGGGCGACCTGGCCCGCGCGGCGGACTTCGCCCCGGTGGATGGCGTCCTGCTCGATCTCGGCCTCTCGTCCGATCAGCTCGCCGAACGCGAACGCGGCTTCAGCTTCGCCAGCGACGCGCCGCTGGATATGCGCTTCGACCGCTCCAGCGGCCAGCCCGCCAGCGATCTGCTCGCCACGCTGGATGAGCGCGAACTGGCGGACCTGCTCTACCGCTACGGCGAGGAACAGCGGTCGCGGGCCATCGCGCGGCGCATCGTCGAGCGGCGGGCAACGGCGCCCATCGCGCGCACGAGCGAGCTGGCCAGCCTGGTCGCCTCGGTGATCCACGGCCGGCCCGGCGGCATCCATCCCGCCACGCGCACGTTTCAGGCGCTGCGCATCGCCGTCAACGACGAGCTGGCCAGCCTGGAGGCGGCGCTGCCGGTCGCGCTGGACCTCCTGCGTCCGGGCGGGCGGCTCGCCGTCATCAGCTTCCACTCGCTGGAGGACCGCATCGTCAAGCGATTCTTCCAGGCCGAGGCGCGTGGCTGCGTCTGCCCACCGGAATTGCCGGTCTGCGTCTGCGGGCGCGCGCCGCGGCTCAGCCTCGTGACGCGCCATCCCGTGAAGGCGGGCGCGGAGGAGATGGCGCGCAATCCGCGAGCGCGCAGCGCCAAGCTGCGGGTGGCCGAACGGCTGCCCGAGACCCTTTAACAACCGAATACGAGCCGCACGACACGGAACGGCACATCACATGCTTTACC
>DATEGV010000503.1:0-6828 GCA_035279925.1 Ktedonobacterales bacterium
AAGCAGCCAGCGATGGCCAATGGGGGTTAGCAGCGTCTTGCCTTCGCCGGCTGGGCTGGGCGGGGTAAATCCGGCGATGCCGCCCAGCAGCGTATGCGTCATGAACGCAATCGCCGCCGTGAAGACAATGGCGCCCAGGCCGGCGACGACGCCGATCAACGCGCCAATCAGGAGCCAGCGTTGAAAGTACGCGCGACTGTAGCGGTTGAACGCGGCCAGCGGGTTCGCGCTCTCCTGGTTCACTACGGCGGGCGGCCGTCTGCCCGCAATTGGCAATCCGTAGGCGATGCGGCTCCCGATGCGCCTCAACGCCGCGAACGCCTTGACTCCCGCCGCCTTCACTCCACTCCCATCACGTGGCTCCGCTGGCCCTTGATTCACGCAGTGATCCTCAATTCATACGCTGATGTCAACCGGTCTACTTTTCGGCCCGGTCCTTCTTGTACGCCTCCACGACCTGTTGCTGCACGCTCGACGGCACCTCTTCGTAGCTGGCGAGCTCCATGGCGAACGAGCCGCGCCCCTGGGTGATCGAGCGCAGGTCGGTGGCGTAGTGCAGCATCTCCGCCAGCGGTACCTGCGCCGTGATGCGCTGTATGCCGTCCGCCGCCGACTCCATACCGAGAATGCGCGCGCGCTTGGTGTTCAGGTCAGAGTTCACGTCCCCCATGTTGGCTTCGGGCACCTCGATGGTCACGTTCATGATCGGCTCCAATAAGGTCGGACCCGCCAGGGCTACGGCTTCTTTCATGCCGATGTGCGCGGCGGTCTCAAAGGCTTGCGACGAGGAATCCACGGGGTGATACTTGCCGTCCACTAGCGCGACACGGACATGGACCATCGGGCAGCCGGCGATGAAACCCAGCTTGAGCGACTCGCCCACGCCCTTCTCGACGCCAGGCACGTATTCGCGCGGGACAACCCCGCCGATGATCTTGTTCTCGAAGACGTAGTCCGTCTCCGCGCCGGCCAGCGGCTCGATCTCCAGCCAGATGTCCGCGAACTGACCGTGACCGCCCGTCTGCTTCTTGTGGCGCCCCTCCGCGCGAGCCTTCTTCTTGATCGTCTCGCGGTACGGCACACGCCGGTCATGCTTGAGCACCTCGACGCCGAAGCGGCGCTGCATGCGCTCGATGGCGATGTCCACGTGCGACTCACCCATGCCCGATAGGAGCGTCTCCGCCGTCTCCGGGTCACGCTCGACGGTGAGCGTCGGGTCCTCCTCGGTCAGGCGTGTCAGCGCCGTGCTCAGCTTGTCCAGATCGCTCTGCGTCTTCGGCGCCACGGCGGCGGTGAAGACAGGTTTCGGCGTCCGCGCGGGTGGCAGGGAGGCAGCGTCCTTGGCGGCGGCGAGGGTGTCGCCGGTGTGGGTGTTGGTCAGCTTCACTACCATGCCGATATCGCCGGCGGTGATCTCAGGCGCCGGCTCCTGCGACTTGCCGCGCATCCACTGGACCTGGCCCATGCGTTCCTCGACGCCGGTGCGCGTGTTGAAGGCATGCGAGTCGGCCTTGACGCCGCCGCTATACACGCGGAAGATGGTCTGTTGGCCCTTCTGCGGGTCCACAATCGTCTTGAAGACATACGCGGCGACAGGTCCGTTCGCGCTGACGCCTTCAGACTCCGCGGCGCTTGGCAGATATTCGACGACCGCGTCAAGCAGCGGCTGCACGCCGATGTTCTTCGTCGCCGACCCGGCCAGCACCGGAAAGAGCGCCCGCGACGCGACCGCCCGCTTGATCGCCTGCCGCAGCTCGCTCTCCGTGATCTCCTCGCCTTCGAGGTACTTGCCCATCAGGTCGTCGTCAATCTCGACGGCGCATTCGACAAGCTGACCGCGATAGCGTTCGGCGGCTTCGGCAAGCGCGGCGGGCATGTCGCTGGGTACGGCTTTGTCGGCGTTGAAGGTGTACGCTTTGCCGGAGACGAGGTCTACAACCCCGGAGAAGTTCGCTTGCTCACCGATGGGGATCGTAAGCGGCACGACGCGGTTGCCGAAGGCGGCGCGCAGTGATTCGAGGGCGCGATCATAGCTCGTGTTGTCGCGGTCCAGGCGGTTGACGTAGACGAGGCGCGGCAGTTCATGTTGATTGGCGTAGCGCCAGACGAGCTCGGCCCCAACCTCGACGCCTTTCTCGCCGGAGATGACCACGATGGCGGCGTCTGCGACGCGCAGCCCGGCCATCACCTCGCCAACGAAATCCGCGTATCCGGGCGTATCCAGCAGATTGATCTTGGAGCCGCGCCATTCGAGCGGCACAACCGTCAGGTTGATTGACATGCGACGCTTGATCTCATCGGGATCGGTGTCCGAGATCGAGGACCCTTCATCCACACGACCAATTCGAGTCACGACTCCGGCGTCGTAGAGCGCCGCATCCACGAGCGATGTCTTGCCGGAGCCGCCATGAGCAATCAGGGCGACGTTCCGAATCTGTTCCGCGCGATAGACGTTCATAGCGTGGCTGTCCTTTCAATGCTCCCACAGGTTCATGACAACAGCGAGACACGTCTTCGAGATGGTTGCAACCGCCGTCATCCGGCGGCGCGCTTAGCGCGCAACCTGTGCCTGCCGCGCCAGACGCGGCGAGATGTACACGCCCGGCAGGGGGAAGCGCGTCGCGAGGTGGATGGCCTGCTCGCGCGTCTGGGCGACTCGCGCGGGATCTTCGCGCCCGACGATGGCAGTGTGGATCAGTTCCGCGACCTCGCGCATCTCCGCTGCGCTAAACCCGCGTGTCGTCACGGCGGGCGTACCCAGCCGCACTCCGCTGGTGCGGACGGGCGGCTCCGGGTCGTAGGGGATGGCGTTCTTGTTGGCGGTGATGTGGACCGCTTCCAGCGCGACCTCCGTGTCGCGGCCCGTCACTCCTAACGGTCGCACGTCCACGAGCATGAGGTGGTTGTCGGTGCCTCCGGAGACGAGCCGGAAGCCCTTCTCCTGGAGAGCGGCGGCGAGCGCCTGCGCGTTGTCCACCACACGTTGCTGGTATTCGCGGAAGGCCGGTTGCAGCGCCTCCTGGAAGGCGACGGCTTTGGCGGCGATGATGTGCATCAGCGGGCCACCCTGTGTCCCTGGAAAGACGCCCTTGTCTATCTTGGCGGCGAGGTCTTCGGTGCAGAGGATGATCGCGCCGCGCGGGCCGCGCAGCGTCTTGTGGGTGGTGGTGGTGACGACGTGGCAGTGGGGAACGGGGTTGGGGTAGAGATCGGCGGCGACGAGGCCCGCGACATGCGCGATGTCCGCCATCAGCAGCGCGCCCACGCTATCGGCGATCTGGCGGAAGCGGGCAAAGTCCAACCGGCGGGGGTACGCGGAGAAGCCGCTCACAATCAGCTTGGGGTGGTGTTCGTGGGCGAGGCGCTCGACCTCGTCGTAATCTATCGTCTCCGTCTCGGGGCTGACGCCGTAGGAGACGAAGTTGTAGAGTTTGCCGGAGAAGTTGACCTTGGAGCCGTGGGTGAGGTGGCCGCCCTGGTCCAGCGCCATCCCGAGCACCGTGTCGCCCGGCTTGAGCAGCGCGAGATAGACCGCCGCGTTGGCCTGCGCGCCGGAGTGCGGCTGCACATTCGCGTGCGCCGCGCCGAAGAGCCGTTTGGCGCGCTCGATGGCGAGCCGCTCGGCCTCGTCCACGAACTCGCAGCCGCCGTAATAGCGTTTGCCCGGCAGCCCCTCGGCGTACTTATTCGTCATGACGTTGGCCATCGTCTCGGCGACTGCCGTGCTCACGTAGTTCTCTGAAGCGATCAGCTCGATGCCCTCGAACTGGCGAATCTCTTCGCGTTCGATGATCGCGGCAATCTCCGGATCGGTGGCGCGCAGGTGCGGCATGTCCATAGGTTACTCCCGTCCGTCCTCCGTCGTTGGAATCAGGCGCCGGCCAGCGCCGCGTGGCGCGCGCTCCGCGAAGTGGGAGATGCGAGGGCGCGCGGGATGCCGGCTGCGCCGTGGTGGCTCTTAGTATACCATCATGCGCGCAACCATCCAAAGTTCGGCGCCGGCGTCCTCGGTCCGCGAAACTGGCGCCAACCCGATGCGTCGCCTCTTGACACTCTTGCGTCCCGGCGGTATGTTAAGTATGCGTAACGTTATGCGAGCGTAACATGGCAGGTGTCGGGGTGGCCGCCGGAGAGTCACCCCAGCCGCCGGTCGAGTGGGAAGTGTGGATGTCCATGACAGAAGCCGTCGTCAACCGGCTGCGCGAAACGCGCCAGGAACACGGCTTGACGCAGGAGCAGCTTGCCAGCGCGTTGGGCGTGACGCGCCATACGATTTTGGCGCTGGAGGTCGGGCGCTACGTGCCATCCATCGAGTTGGCGCTGCGGCTGGCGGCATACTTTGATCGCCCGTTGGAGACGCTCTTCTGGCTCACTCCTGATATTGACCATGTTGTGCGCGGCGCCGCGCCTCAGCCTCAGACCGCTGAGCCGGCGCAAGCGGGAAGCGAGGGGCGATATGATGACTGATACACAACGCCGTCCGCGGCCGGCGGGAGACTTTGGGCGACGCAGAGGGCATATGGTTGAGCGGAGATTTGGCTTCGCATATCTTGGATCCGCGGCGACGACACTGATCTTCGCCATCGTGACCTGGGCCGCCGGTAGGCTTACCCCATTCAACGGGCTGGTCTTCGCGCTGGTGATCGCTGGAGTGATACCGAGTGGTCTCATGGCGCTGCGCGGCGACTATCCGGGCGCGCGGATGGACGAGGGGCAACGGGAGTCATGGCGTCGGTCGCTCAGCGACTCATTCTACGTCGGCTACCTGGGACTTTATGCGCTGTTCTTCGGCTCCGTCTGGTTCACGATGACACGCGCGGCCATGCAGGTGGCGATTGGCGTCCTGCTGCTGCTGATGACGCTGACCTGGGCAGGCGGGTATATGTGGCGGCGCTGGCGTCTGTAGCGATGTATCGGCGCTACGGGAGCTGGCGCAATGGGTGGTTGAGAAGGGAGCGCGGACGATGACAGACAATGCTCGTCTCGATGGCGAGGAGTTCCAGTGGGTCAAACCGGCGCGATCTGGACGCCGGTTCGAGCTGCGCGCGGGCGACACGCTCACCGCGACACTTGAATGGACGAGCAGGTACGGCGCGCTCGGCGTGTGGGGCCAGCGGCGCTTTGGGTTCAGTCGCGCCGGCTGGTTGCGTCAGCGCGTGCTGGTCAGCGGCGGTGAGGACACTGCGACAATCGGGCAGATAGCGACATTCGTTTCGCGGAAGGGCGTGCTCACCGTCGCCGATGGAGGCGCGTTCACGTGGACAAAGCCCAGGCGGTGGACCGACGAGCGCGAATGGGTACGCGCTGGGAGCGGCGCGCTCATCCGCTATAATCCTTCGCGCCACGCGACCGTCATGACCGTGAGTTCAGTGGCCGCATCGCTGCCGGAACTGCCTTTGCTTGCGCTGCTCGGCCAGTTTCTGCTCTTGATGGCGGCGCGGGACGCGGAGGAGGCGACGACGGCGGCTATGATCACGACGATCGCCGGAGCGTGACGCGCGCGTGACGTTGTGCGGCGCCGGCGTTTAGAAGATCACTCCGGCGAACGCGCCGCCGTTGGTGCGGGCGGAGATCGAGAGCAGGACGCCGCACATCAGCAACAGGCCAAGCACGGTAAACGCATAGCCCAGGATGAGGCCGGCAATCGCCAGTCCACGACCTTCCTGTGCGCCGCGCGACTCATTGATCTGGCTGAGGGCCACATGCCCAAGAATAATCGCCGCGACAGGAAAGATGAAGGCCAGAATCAGGCTCGCGATTGCCAGGCTGTTCGTGCTGGGCGCCATTGGGCCGGCGTACCCCGGATAGTATCGAGGCGCGCCATACGGCCCGTAGCCGGGCGGCGGATAGCCGGGCGCGGGAAAGCCCATCGGGGGCGCGTCGGGGGTCGCTGGCGGCGTGTAGGCGGGCGGCTGGTCAGGATAGCCTGGTGGTGGCGGGGGATAGCTCGCACCATCCGGCGTCGAGTTCGTCATGCGTTCCCTCCATCACCGCGGTTCACAATGGGAAAAGTCCCGCCCCATTATACGCCTCCCACCGCAATACCGCGACCCCCTGCCGGAGCCATCCGCGCCGCTGGTACCAGCCCCGCTTGTACAGACATATCCTAAAACGATATAATCACGGCAAGGAATGTGCATCGTATCGAGATGCGTTTGGCAGAGGCACGCGCTGGGCGCGCGACCGCGAGCCACGACTGAGGGAGGCGCAGTGGAGGGGAAGCATTTTATTCTGCCGTTTGGCATGGCCACCGCCGCAAACACCAGGGAGGAGGCCACGTCTGGCGACGCGCGCGACCGTGAGGAGATCCGCCAGCTTGTGATCTTCTCCTGCTTCGCCGTCGCCATGGGCATTCTTGGCGCTGTCTCCGCGTGGCTGCTGTATCATCTGATCAACATCTTCACTGGCTTCGCCTACTTCCATCGTTTCACTACAAAGTCGCCACTCTATCCTCCCGCGCATGGCTTGGGCATCATGGCGCTCATCATCCCCATCATCGGCGGCTTGCTCGTGGGTGTGATGGCCAAATACGGCACCGACCGCATTCGCGGCCACGGCATCCCCGAAGCGATGGAGGCCGTGCTCAAGAACAAGAGTCGTGTGGGCGTGCGCGTCGCCATCTTCAAGCCCATCTCCGCGGCCATCGCCGTCGGCAGCGGCGGCCCGTTCGGCGCGGAAGGTCCGATCATCCAGACCGGCGGCGCGCTCGGATCGCTGATCGGCCAGACGATGAAGATGACCGCGAAGGAGAGGCGCATCCTGCTGGCTTGCGGCGGAGCCGCCGGCATGGTCGGCATCTTCAATACGCCTATCGCGGGCGTCGCGCTC
>DATEGV010000504.1:0-17548 GCA_035279925.1 Ktedonobacterales bacterium
GCGTCGCGCGTCGAGCTCGCTGAGCACGTCGTCAAGCAGCAAGATCGGCTGGTCGCCCGTCTCCCGCTGAATGTAGTCCAGTTCCGCCAGTTTGAGCGCGAGCGCCACACTGCGCTGTTGCCCACGCGAGCCATAGATCGAGAGGTCCGTTTCGCCCGCCAGGAACGTGAGATCGTCGCGATGCGGCCCCATGACATTCGCGCCCTGCGCCACTTCGCGCCGGCGCAGCTCCGCCAGACGCGCGCCCATCCCAGCGGCGATGGCGGCCTCATCCACGTCGAGCGGGCCATCGTAGGACGGCCGGTACACCAGCCGCAGTGGCCCCAGCGGCGACTGCGCGCCAGCCGGTATGTCATCGTCCGCGTCGTCACGCGCCGGCTCGTCCGTGTCGTCCGCGTCATCCTCATGCGAGAGGGAGGCGTAGACCTCGGCGGCTTTGCCCTCCGCCAGACGCAGGAACGCCGCCCGCTCCCGCATGATTGGCGCGGCCAGGCGCGCGAGTTGCTCGTCCCAATACGGCAGCGCGTGCGCGCTCTCCTCGCCCTCGCGGATGCGTCGCAGCAGCGCGGCCCGCTGGGTGAGGATGCGCTGATACTGGCTCAACGCCCGGCAATAGGGCGGTCGCACCTGGCAGAGCGTCATATCCAGGAAGCGGCGGCGCTCGGCGGGCGAGCCGATCACCAGATCCAGGTCGGTTGGCGCGAAGACGACCACCGTCACCTGGCCGATCAGATCCATCGCGCGGCGTGGCGTACCGTTGATCTTGATGCGTTTGCGAAACGGCACAGGCGGGGGCGTGGCCGCGGACTGCGGCGTGCCGGCGATCTGTGGCGTTCCCTCGGTGGGCAGACCGGTGTCGGCGACCACCACCTCGACATGAAGCTCATCCGCGCTCCGCGCCACGTCCGCCTCGATGCGCGCGAAGTGGTTGATCGTACCCCAGCGCACCACCTCACGCTCGCTCGCCGTGCGGAAGGAGCGCGACGTGGCGACGAGCATCACCGCCTCCAGCAGGTTCGACTTGCCCTGCGCGTTGCGGCCCACAAAGACGACCAGCCCCTTGGGCAGCGCAAGATCAAGCTCGCGGTAGTTGCGAAAGTCCGTGAGGCGCAGCCGTTCGATGTACATGGCGCTCCATTCATGGCCCGCGTGGCGATGGGGCTGTGGCGCCTCCTTCCCGTCAGTACGGAAAGGGGGCTGGGGGTTAGGTCTACCGCGTTAGCCCCTCCTCTACATTCTCGCACGGGCGCGCAAAGGGAGCGCAGTCATCGCTGTGCGCGAATGAATGAACGAATTGTCACCGAATGGCGGCAGAATAGGAGATGTGGCCCCCGGTATTCTGAATAAACTGTCATGCTGGAAGGTCGGTTGTTCATCAATCTGACAGGCTGGCCAGGTATACTCTTCTCAGCAGTCACGAGTGGATGTGTGGTGTGGTTGGGCTGCTGGGATGAGCGACGCGACAGGTGTGGTGGTGGTGTAGGTGTCTGGTCGCGCGGCTCTCGTCGTGACGGCGCACGCTTAAAGCCCTTTGCGAGCGGTAGACGAATGCTTCGCAAGGGGCTTTGCGCTGTCTGCCGCGTCTTCGGATCGCCCTTGGACTTTAGCACGCATGTCCTCCTGTGAGCAGGACGTTTACGGCCGCGCATACTCCCCCGCGCGTTTACACTCCACGACTTTCAGCGCCAAGCGCCGCCAGGTCGTCGAAGAAGCTTGGATAACTCTTCGCGACGGCGTCCGCCCCCGTAATCGTTAGCCCGCGCTCACTCTGCGACGCGACAATCGCCAGCGCCTGCGCCAGTCGGTGATCATCATGCGCGGCGACGACGACGCCCCCCGCGACACCCTCCGGCCGGCCATGTACGGTGATGCTCTCCGCTCCCGGCTCGATAGCGCAGCCCGCCCGACTCAACTCAGCGCAGAGATCGCCGATACGGTCGCTCTCCTTTAGCCGCAGCGTTGCCACATTCTCAAAGCGCGTCGTGCCCTCACCAAGACAGGCGAGCGCAGCCAGCGCCGGCACGCTATCTATACAGGCGTCGCCATCTATGGTCGCGGCCCGCGCCCGCTGCCGCCCCGCCAGCGCGACGACGCCCGGCTCAGTATTGGAGACGGCCAGCGACACGCCAAGCGCGGCGAATGCGTCCAGTGTTGCGCGTACGTCCGGCGTGTCGGTTTCGAGGCGATCCAGCCGCAGCGGCGTTCCCAGCGCGACGGCGGCGGCCAGCAGGGCGGCGGCGGATGGGCCGTCGCCAGGGATGACGTACTCGCGGGCCCGGAACGTCTGCCCGCCCGGCGTAACGAAGCGCCGGAGATCGCTCGACGCCTCAACGGAGATACCCGCCATCCGCAGCGCGCGCAGGGTCGCCCACACGAGCGGCGCCGACCGCAATTCGTCGCGCACGCTGATCGTCAGGCCGAGCGGCAACAGCGGCGCGAGATAGAGCAGCGCGCTCAGATACTGCGAGCTGCGCGCTCCAGAGACCGTCACCTCGCCGCCCGCCGGTGGCCCGCCTCTGAGCGTAATCGGCAGGCGTCCGCCCGGCTCCCGCGCCTCCGTGGCGATGCCCAGCGAGCGCAGCGCCGCCAGCAGATCGTCATTGGGCCGCTCGCCCAGCGACTCGGGATGGTCGGTGGTGTACCGCACCTGGGGCAGCAGCGCGCCGACGCCCAGCAGCAGCCGCAGCGCCGCCCCCGCGTTGCCCATCGCAAGCTCGCCGCCCGGCGGAGTGGTTGGACGGCCGCCGCATCCCTGTACGACCGTGCGCCACTGACTGCCCTCTCGCTCCCATCCGATGCGCGCTCCCAACGCGACGAGCGCACGGCTGAGCGCCTCGGTGTCCTCGCTGAGCGCCGGATAGCGCACGACGCTCTCTCCCTCGGCCAGCGCGGCGTTGAGCAGATAGCGCAGCGTGAGGTACTTCGAGCCGGGAAGCGTCACGCGCGCGGCGTCCCCACGGTCGCTCGCTGGCTCCCCGCGCCGTACGAACACCGTCTTCGGTGGGCGCGGGAGGTCTGGAAACGCCCGCCCGCGCGCCGTCGCCTGATTGTCGTCTCGTTCACCCATTCCGCCGCTCCCGCCCCCGGCCCAATGCGCTCTGATTTCACGTTCCCCTTCGCATTGTACGCGCATTCGGTAGAACCCAGCCGGCGCGGACGCGAGACCAGACTGGGGCGGCCGCCCTCGGCATGGTATAGTGACCGCGGACACGCGCGACGCCGAAGGAGGTGGTATGGCCGCGACGATTCTGGATGGCCGCGAGCTCGCCGCGAACCTGCGGCGCAGGCTCACACGCGAGGCCGCCGCTCAACTGCGCCGACGTGGGCGACCCGCGCGCCTGACCCTCGTCGCTGTCGGCGAAGACTCCACCGCCGCGCTCTATGCGGGACAGGTCGCGCGCTCGTGCCTGCTCGTCGGGCTGGATTGCGCGCTGCGCTCGGTCCCCGCCGAGACGACAGAGACGGTATTGCGCGCGGAGATCGCGGCATTGGGCGCGCGCGCGGACGTTGACGGCGTCGTGCTGCTACTGCCTCTACCCCGCCACATTCGTCAGCGTGTCGTCACCGAGGCGCTACAGCCCGAAAAAGATGTGGATGGCCTGGGGCCACGCAACGCCGGCCATTTGATGTTAGGGTTCCCTAGCTATGTGCCAAGCACCGCCGACGCCGCCCTAGAGCTGCTGCGCCACGTCGGTATCTCGCTGCATGGACAAAACGCGGTGGTCGTTGGCCGTAGCAATGTCGGAGGCAAGCCCGCCGCGCTCCTGTTCCTCCGCGAGAACGCGACCATCACGCTCTGCCACTCGCGCACCGACGACCTCGCGAGCGTCACGCGCCAGGCCGATGTGCTCTTCACGAGCACCGGCCGCCCGCACAGCATCACGGCGGATATGGTCAAGCCGGGCGCCATCGTGCTCGACGCCGGCATGACCAGCGAGAACGGACGTCTCGTCGGCGATGTGGACTTCGCGGCGGTTCGCGAGGTCGCGGGCGCGATCACCCCTTCGCCCGGCGGACTCGGCCCGCTCACCAATCTGATCTTGATTCGCCACACGCTCCTCGGCCCCAGTTAGAATCTTGCGACAGTTCGCGGGGCGGCGCGCGGTAGTATCTGCGTAGTGGCGCCGGTCTACGCGCATGGCGTGTCGGACGCCAGGTGCGGCAGACGCGCGAAGGACAGTGTATCGTGACAGCGACACAGCCTGAGGTAACAGCAAGCGGACCGAATGTTGAGCCACAAGCGCCCGCCGGGCCGCGCGGCGTCGGAACCGCCGTCGCCTTTGATTGGGCGCTGGGCGCGCAGTTTCTCCTCGACGGCGCCTGTGTCGCGCTGGGAGTCGGCCCAGGGAGCGGCGTACTCTCTGGCCGGCCGGGGTTGCGTATCCTCGCGGGTATCGCGGTCTGCGCCGCCGCGATTCCCTGCGCGCTGGCGGGCGAGGCGATGCGGCGCGGCGTGCGTCCGATGCGCTCCGCGCAGATCGGCGGCAACGCGGTGCTCCTGCTCGGTGGCGTCGTAAGCCTGCCCGCCACGGTTGCTCAACTGCGCCGGAATGGCCTGCCCGGTCATGTCGGCGGCGTGGTCCACGAGTCCGTGCTGCTCTTCGCGGACGCCGCCATCGTCTGGCTGCTGACGCGCCCACGAACACGCGCGTGGTTCGCCACGACCACCTCCACTGAAGCGCGAGCGCGACACGGCGGCAAGTGGGTGGCTGGCGTGTTGCTGACAGCTATCGCCAGCGGCGCCATCATCGCCTTCGACGGCATGTGGTGAGGGGATAGACGTCCCGACTAAACCGATGATAGACTGTTGGACGCGCCGCCGCCATTTACAGCGCCTCGCGCCGGATGATGCGCGACAGGCGCGTGCGGCCTGAGAACCAGAAGGAGCAGGCAGATGCGCAAGATTGTGGTCTCCGAGTTCATGTCGTTGGACGGGGTGATACAGGCGCCGGGCGGCAAGGATGAAGATACGGAGGGCGGCTTCACCGAGGGTGGGTGGACGTGGCCATACTGGCACGACGATATCGGCGCCGAGTTCGGCAAGATGATGAGCGAGAGCGACACCTTTCTTCTGGGCCGCAAGACGTGGCAGATCCACGGCGGCGCCTTCGAGCCGATGCCGGCGGGCGATCCGTTTGGCGACGTGATGAACGGCATGCCCAAGTACGTTGTCTCCAACACACTCACCTCAGCCGCGGCCTGGCGCAACTCCACCATCATCAGTGGCGACGTGATGGCGCAGGTGCGCGCGCTCAAGGCGCAGCCGGGCAAGAACATCGTCATTGACGGCAGCAGCGTGCTCATCCAAAGTCTGGCGCAGAACGACCTGATTGACGAATACCACCTGATCGTCTACCCGGTGGCGCTCGGTGGCGGCAAGAAGGTCTTCCCGGACGGAACGCGGCTCAACCTGCGGCTCGAGGAGGCTCGCGCCCTTCCCTCCGGGGTCGTGCTGACACGCTATACCGTGGAGCGACCCGAGTAGACGCCTGGCGAGATTCGGACCGCCCTCCCGCCACAACGGCTCTTGTTCCCCATTCCTCTGGGGGCGCCACGGCGCTCTCGCTCTGAGTTCCCCCTCTCCTATGGGAGAGGGGGCCAGGGGGTGAGGTCAGGATCTCGCGCCAGCGGCCATTTTGCGCGTGGAGGCCCGAATATGCTATGCTACGCACAGTGTCAAGCGGGAAACTATGGGGTAGGGGAAGGTAGCGCGTCGCGTATGATTAGGCACGATGTCATCCTCCGTATCAAGCCTGGCGTCAGCCGCGAAATCATTGACCGGACGCTGCGTGACGTGCGTGATCTGCTCATCGAGATACCGGGCGTCGAACACGTCCGCTACGGCGTGAACAACGCTCCCGCCTACCGGCACGCCCTCATCGCCGTCGAATTGCCCGACGAGGAGGCGCTGCACCGCTTCGACCGCCATCCCCTGCATGTGCGCTCCGTCCGCTTCCTCAACCGCCTGGCGGACTCCACCGCCGTCGGCAGCTACGTCGCGCCTTCGCGGCGCCGGAGCTAGCGCACCGCGCTCCCTCACTGATTGCGCACCACGCCTTCGCGCCAGGCGTAGACGGCGGCTTGCGTGCGGTCGGCCACGTGCAGCTTGCTCAGGATGTTGCTCACGTGGCTCTTCACCGTCTTTTCGCTGATGATGAGTTTCCCGGCGATCTCCTCATTGCTGGCGCCGCCCGCGATCAGCTTCAGCACTTCGAGCTCGCGCTCGCTCAGTTCCGTAAATGGATTGAAGGTGTCGCGCTTCGCCCCGTGCAGCTCTTGAACTACCCGCGCCGCCACTCGTGGGTGCAGCACCGCCTCGCCGCGCGCCGCCTTGCGAATCGCGTCGGCCAACTCCGGCGGCGCCACGTCCTTCAGCAGGTAGGAGAGCGCTCCGGCGCGAATCGCGGGGAAAATATGCTCGTCTTCGTGGTACGACGTCAGTACGATGACCTGACTGCGCGGACTCACCTGTTTCAGCAGCCGCGTGGTTTCAACGCCGTCCATCCCCGGCATAATCAAGTCCATCAGCACGACATCCGGCGCCAGTTCCCCCGCAAGGTGAACCGCCTCCTGGCCGGAGCCAGCCTCGCCCGCGACGACGAGATCGGGCTGCGTCTCCAGAAACGCCCGCACCCCCTGACGCACAATCGCATGGTCATCCACCATCATCACCGTGATCGGTTCCATCATGCGTCGCTCCTCTGCTCGCCGCCGGCGTGTGAAAACGCCTGCGGTTCTACCGTCTCGACGGGCGCGCGCGCCGCCAGGCGCGTTCCACCAGCCGTATCGGCGTTACTTGTCAGCGACAATGTCCCGCCAAGGGCCTCGATACGCTCGCGCATATTGCGCAGCCCGTTGCCCGCGCCCGTACGCTCGTTCACGTCGAACCCGCGCCCGTTGTCCGCGATGTCCAGTGTGATCTCGTCGCCGTCCCACTCCAGCCGCACATCCACCGCCGTCGCGTCGCTGTGCCGGGACACATTCGCCAGCGCCTCCTGCGCCACCCGAAACAGCGCCTGTTCCACGTCCAGCGGTGTTGCCCGCTCGCCCTGGCTCCGCACCTCCGCGGCGACGCCATTGGCCCGCGACCATTCCGCGCAGAGTTCCCGCAGCGCCGCGACGAGTCCTTTGTCGCCGAGCGCCGCCGGCCGCAGCTCACGGATCAGCGCGTTCAGTTCCTTCTGCGCCTGCCCGATCATCAATTCCGCCTCGCTCAATCTGGCCGCCGTCTTCTCTGGATCGGTGCGGGCCAGCGCGCGGGCCGCCGCCACCTGCATTGAGGCCGCGAACACCTGCTGCTTGACGGAGTCGTGCAGGTCGCGCGCCAGCCGCTGCCGCTCCTCGACCACGGCCAGTTGTTGCCGGCTATGCAGCAACGTCTGAATCTGGTCCGCCATGCGATTGAGATCGCGCGCAAGCTGGCCGAGCTCATCGTCGCCGGTGTCCTCCGTCGCGACGCTGAAGTCGCCCTGGCTCCAGGAGTCCGCCGCCGCCGCCAGCCCGCCGAGCCGCCGTATCAGCCGCCGCGCCGTCAGCAACCCGAACGTGACGCCGACGATGCAGGCGAGCAGGCCAAACGGCACGAGCGTCACAAGCCCGGCTAACAACGACGATATGACGACGCTGCGCCCGATGGCGGGAAAATCCACGGCGAGCAATACGGCGCCGAGCACATGACCTGAGGTGTCCGCAATGGGAGCGGCGGCCACCGTACGCCCGTCAGCCGTCCTGGCGATGGTATGACCGGCGTCGGTCTGACCCGCCAGCGCCGCGCTGAGTGTCGTATGCGCGGCTCCGGTGTCGAGGACGCCGCTCAGGTTGCCCACGCCGCCCTTCGTTGCCGGCAGGTCCGCGAGCGTGCGACCGTCCGCCGCGATGAGATAGACAGCGGCGTTCTGGCCGGGTGTGATGATGAGCGAGTGCGAGCTATTGGCAAGCAACCCTGAGTTAATCACAATCGGATCGTTCTGGTCGCGCAGCCAGGTGGCCAGAGCCGCCTGGTCAACCGGCGTCCGAGCGAGGTACGGCGCCGCCCGCAAGGCGAGATTCTCGACGCCGCGCGCCAGCTCCGGCGGTCGGTCCGCGACGTGTACCCCGATGAGGTCAGGAGCGAGGACGAAGACCACGTCGAGCACCAGCAGCGCGACCAGCGCCGTCACGAAGTAGGAGAGCGTCAGCCGCCCGCGCAGCCCACGGAATCGCCGACGGATAGCGCCGACCATACACGCCCCTCCTCTAACTACTCCAAGCGAGTGCCAAACATGCTCGGCGACATGGTACCACTCCTCATCCCGCTCCGGCACGCGCTCATCCCGCATAACTCTGTGTAACTCTGCGTGACTCTGTGTGACTCTGCGTGACTCTGTGTTACCCGTACCACTCGCTCCGGCTCCCCCTCCCCTCGCGGGAGAGGAGGCCAGGGGGTGAGGTCGCTACTCGTAGCGCAGCACTTCGAGCGGCCGTACCCGCGCCGCCTGCCAGGCGACCGCCGCGCCGACCGCCATGCAGACCACCGCCGACCCGCCGACCAGGCCGATCACGATGGGCGCCGCCACGCTCATGCTCAGTCCGAAGAGCGCCTGAGCCAGCAGCGCAATAGCAATCGCGACGAGCAGCATCGCCGTGACGGCTCCCGTGAAGCCGATGGCCGCGTTCTCTACAAGCACCTCACCGAGCACGCTCCGGCTCGTATAGCCGACCGCCTTCAAGATACCGATCTCGCGCCGCCGCTCCAGCATCGCCAGCGCCACCGTGTTCGCGATGATGAGCACGCCCGCCAGCAGCGCCAGCGACGCGATAGCCGTCAGCACCGTCATCATGCTGTTGATGATGCTTGAGTAGAGCGTGAGCGTGTCGGCGGCGTTGTAGGTCTGCGCCGTGGGAACCGCCGCCTGGATGTGCGCCAGCGTCCGGTCGGCGTCTTTCGTGCCGACGTATGCGAAGTAGGCGTACGATGGGTCGCCGTTGCTGAGCGTGTTGACCACGCTGTTATCCACGAGGACCGGCTCCAGCGCGAATGTCGAGCGATAGAACCCGACGATAGTCACCGTCACCTGCGTCCGCGTCGTCGTGTCCGCCAGCGTCAGCGTATCGCCTAGCCGGAGGTTCAGCGGCGCTTGTGAGGCCGTCGCCGGGAGCAGCGCGTTCGTCGTGCCGGCGTCGCTCGCGTTCAGCGTGCGCCCGATACCCGCGTCGTGGCTGCCGCGCATCAGCGGAACGAGCGTCGAGTTGAGGGTCATCCCGCCGGCCAGATCGTAGCCCTGCGTGCCGTTGATGTCGGCCAGCGTCTGCGCGAGTTGCGCGTTGGCGCCGCCCGCGTTGCCCCGCGCGGCCGTGCCGGCGGACTGCCCATTGATACTGACCGGCGCGTCCTGACTCAGCGTGCTCACAAACTGATGGCTGAGGCCCGCCGTGCGCGCCAACTGCTGTTGGACCGCCGCGCGATCTGTCGTGCGCGCCACCACCGCGATGTTCACGTCCTGCTTCGCAATCGCCGAGTGCAGCAGCGATTCGATGTTCGCGCCGAGGCCGAGTACGATCCCGATGGTGAACATGCCGATGAAGAGCGCGATGAGCGTCGCCACCGAGCGGCTCTTGCGCCGCGCGAGGTTGCGGAACGCCAGTTTGATGGTTGCCTTCCAGGAGCGTGGCAACAGCGCGACGACCAGGCCCAGCAGCGCCACGAACACGATCAGCGCGCCGAAGACCGGGACGAACCGTGCGAGCGCGAGGCCCGCCGCGAGCGCCAGCGTTACCAGCAGCGCGTGTGTCCAGCGGAAACCGCTTGGCACGGGCAGCCGTCCAATGACGACCACAACCACCGTAAAGATCAGGCCGAGCGCACTCAGCAGCAGTCCCGTGCCACCAACCGCGCCGAGCGTCACCGGTAGATTTTGCAGGATGCTGTAGCCGAGCGCGAAGAACAGGATGACTACGACCCCGAAGAGCGCCGCGCCGAGCAGCTTGCCGCCCGTCTCGCCGTGCTCCGGCGTCTCGCGCAGCACCGCTTTGGGCCGCACCGCGCTGGCCCGGATGATCGGCGCGAGTCCGAATATCAAGGTGGCGAAGAAGCCGACCGCGACACCACCGAAAATGGTTCCGATATTCAGCGAGGTTGGGAAGACGACCTCGAAGACGTTCTGCATCAGGTCTTTGACCAGGAAGCTCACGCTGACGCCGGCCGCCGCGCCGATGACACCGCCGGCCAGCCCGATCAGCCCCGCCTCAAGCCCGAAGAGCGTGTACAGATCACGAGCGCGGTAACCCGTCGTCTTGAGCGTCGCGATCTCCGTGCGCCGCCGTCGCAGCGCCACCTGCATCGTGTTCAGAATGCCGACGCCGCCGATCAGCAGAGCCAGCAGCGCCACGATCTGCAGGAAGTAGCGAATCATCTTGGCCTGCGCCTGCGCCGTGCTCGCAAGCTCCTGTGACGTGCGCGTCGCGGCCAGCGGGAACCGCGCCCTCAAGTCGCGTTCGAGCGCCGTCGCCGCGATGCCGCTATGCCCCGGGACATTGAAGTACGCGTTCGTGTAGGAGAGTTGCTGCGCGCCCGTCGCCGGCAGCGCCGCATAGGCGTCCCGCGCCATCACGAGCGTCGAACCCTGGAAGAGACCGCCACTGTTGACGATGCCCGCGACCGTCACGATCGCCGTGCGCCCGTCCCGCGCCGAGAAGCTGAACGTATCGCCGAGCTTGAAGTTGAAGACGCGCGCCAGTGTCGTCGAGATGACCACGGAGTTGTCGTGGACGAGTGAGGCGACGCTGCCGTTGCTCGGATTCGCGAAGATGACGCCGGTCGCCAGCGGAAACCGCGTCGGGTCTACGGCTTGCAGCGGCGCGCGCATCGTCGCGTCGGCTGTAGTGATGCGCGCGTCAACCGTGTCAACCGCCGTGTAGTCGGTGATGGTCCCGTCCGAGCGCAGCTGGTCGAACTCGCTGAGCTGGGCGGCTTGCAGCGGTACGCTTGTCGCATTGAGGGCGACATCGCCGCCATTGATGACGCGCACATTCGAGACGTAGCCCACCTGTATGTCGTCGTTGACGAGTTGGAGCGCGACGATGGCGAGCACGCCCACCGCCACGCAGAAGATCGCCAGCAGCGTCCGCTGCCCGTTACGCGCCAGCGAGCGCGTCGCGTAGGACCAGTACATCTTGGCTTTCATCGTCGTGTTCCTTTCGGTCTCGCCCTTCCCGTCGAACCGGCAGGGGCTGGAGGGTAGGTTAATTTTCGACGGGAGAGGTATATTGGTCGGCGATGAGGCCGTCCACGATGTTGATGGAGCGATCGGCGGCGGCGGCGACGTTGGGATCGTGGGTGGCGATGATGAACGTCGTGTTCGTGCTGCTTCGCAGGTCGCGGATCATCGCCAGCACGTTGTCGCCATTCTTCTTGTCCAGATTGCCGGTCGGCTCATCCATAATCACGATCGCCGGGTTGGTCGCCAGCGCCCGCGCCACCGCCACGCGCTGCTGCTCCCCGCCGGAGAGCTGATTGGGCTTGTTGCCCAGGCGATGGCCCAACCCCACCAAGCTCAGCAGCTCTTTGGCCCGCTCGGAGGGACTGCTTTTGTGCTTACCGACGTAGAGGGGCACCTCGACGTTCTCCTGCGCGGTGAGGGTGGGGATGAGGTTGAAAGCCTGGAAGACCATGCCAATCTTCTGGTTGCGCACGCTGGCGAGCTGCGCCTCGCTCATGCGGGTGATGTCCACCCCATCCACGAGCACCTGCCCGCTCGTCGGGTTGTCCAGCCCAGCGATGATGCCGAGCAGGGTGGACTTACCAGAGCCGGAGGGACCGACGATGGCCACCAGCTCGCCATGCGCGATGCGCAGACTGATCCCTTTGAGGATGTCAATGCGCTCGCGCCCCAAGGCCAGCGACTTCGTGATCGCTGAGGCCTCCAGCGCCGCTGGCCGTGTTCCCCCTGCTCCGGAGGCTGTCATGCTGATATGCGCCCTGAGAATGTTCATGGATGCTCCCGATCCTTTCCGCGCCTCGCCTGTCTGGGGAAGCGCCTGTACCGTCTGGTCCGCGTTGCCTCGCGTGTGACACCACAAGTGTGCCTTGGAGCGCGCGGTTTGCCATCGGTCTGTGGAAGGATCAGGAGGTGGACCTGCGACGGATTGCGCGGCGGGGTTCTCTCATTCCGCGGTCGGATCACATGCCAGTCTCTGGCTGAATGCGCCTGCCAGAGAGCGGCGTTCTGTCTCCCCCTTCCCGCCCATTCGGGAAAGGGGCCAGGGGGGTAGGTTCTGATGGGCCAGAGGGTTAGGTTCCGTGGGGGAAACGCCGCCTACCCCAGCAACTTCTCCCGCGCTGCGCGCAGATGGCTCGCGATGGCCATCGGCTCATCCTTGCTCAGCGCCATCTGCTTCAGTTCCGCCAGCACCCGCGCCCACTCCGGCGCATGCTCCGTGTAGCGCGCGTCGCGGGCCACGAGTTCCTGAAAGATGTGAATCTCGAGCTGCTGCCAGGTCGAGCGGTCGCGCCCATCTTGTTCTTCGTCGGGCTCGTCAATCTCGTAGCTGGAATCCGTCATCGAGTCGTGGATGCGCACCGTCAGCGGCTCCGGCAGGAACGCCGCGCGCGCCATCTCTTCCAGCCGGGGACGCTCAATCGCCCCCGCGTCGAAGCGCAGGACGCCGTGCAGACCCACGTCAATCACCGGCTCCAAATTCGAGCTTGCCAGCACGCTCTCGCTCTCGCGCGCCCATCGCGAGCAATCGCGCTCGAAGCGCGCATACAGCGCGGTGGGGTCGTCTAGGCCGTCCACGTGGAAGATGAAGCGCAGGAACGGGCGGCGGGGATTGACGACATGCGCGACGGCGTGGCGCGGCTCGCCCGCCGGCGTATCGGTGTCCACGTTGACGACGTAGTACCCACGATCCCACGCGCTCTCCTCCGCGCCCCAGGTCTCCGTCGAGCCGGGATTGTAGAGCCAGCCGTCGCGCTCATACTGTTTGTGAACGTGCCCGAGGCCGACATAGTCCACCAGCGACCGCAGCGGCAGAAACTGCTCGTAGGTCGGCAAGCCGTGCATCATCGGCACGATGCCTTCGAGGCCGGTGTGCATCAGCAGCACGCGATACTCCACCCCGGCGGCGTCCTCAGCGGCGCGGTTCGCCTCAAGCGCGCGGGCGAAGCCCTCCATCACCTTCGCCGTGCTCGCGCCATACCACGGCAGCCCATAGACGCGCACCCGCCCGCCCTTGAGGTCCACATAGGCGCCGCGCATCGTCTCCTCGTCCCACGGCGCCAGATCGGGCACGCCGTCCACGACCAGCGGGCTGAGCAGATACAGCAGCTTCTGCCAGCACATGAATTGGAGCCAGGAGACGCCGTCGCGATAGTAGCTGCGGTCGTGGTTGCCTTCGATGGCGATGGCGGGAATGCCAGCCTCACGCAGCCGTTCGAGGCCGGTCTGCGCCTGCATGAGCGTCTGCGCGTCAATCGCGCGTTTGTTGAAGAGGTCGCCTGCCACGACAAAGAAGTCGGCCCGGCGCGCAATCGCCCCGTCCACCACCGAGAGGAACGCCCGCGCGAAGTCGTCGAAACGCTGCTTGAGGCCGTACTGCTCGTAGCCGAGGTGATTGTCGGCGGTGTGGACGAAGCTGAAACGCATTGGTCGTTCTCCCAATTGGCTCTGGTTCCCCTTCTCCTCGCGGAAGGGGGTTAGAAGGTGAGGCTCCTCCCCCTCTGGATATTCCCCCACCGTCCACGAAACCGGAAGGCCGAACGCCCCAGGCGCGAGTATAGCACGCGACGGCTGGCGCTCAATAATAGATTGTGCGTGTGCGGTGGTATGGCGGCGCCGCGGTTCCCAGGCGCTGGCTGGCGTCCCAGAGGCGATAGTCTATCGCGCTCGCCGTCCGCTCGACGCCCCGCGCCCGCAACGCCCGCCGCAGCAGCTCGACCGCGTAGACCGTTGCCGCGCGAATCGCGATCTCCTCCTCTGAGCCGGCGGGAATCGGCGTAAGCGCGTCCACCCGCTCCGCAAGCCCCTCCGCGTAGACCATCACACCCACAGCCCGCAGTAACTGCGGCAGCTTGTAATCCGCGAACGCCGTCAGCTGATCGAAATTGCGAAACGCGCCCCAGCGCTCGCCGTTGAAGCCTGCGTGCAGGTCGGCCACACAGATCTGCGCCCGCTTGAGAAACGGAAGTGACTCGCCCCGCCAGAGGGAGATGTCACGGAATGAGGGAAACTCGTCGGCCAGCAGACGCGCGAGCGCGACCGCGTCGCCGTGAACCTGCTCAATCGCCCGCGTGAATTGGCCCGCGTAGCGTGCCAGAAGCGCCGCGCCGACCTCGCGCGCGTTGGCGAGTCGCGCCTCGAATAGGGGAATCGGGGGCGCATCAGCCATCGGGCGTAGGATGCGCGCCAAGTCGTCCACCGTCAGATCGGCCAGGTAGCGCGCGTCCCAGAGCGGCAAGCCCTCCTCGACGCCACGTGTCAGCGCCGCCGCCAATGCCGCGTACCCGTCCAGCGCCGCGCCGCGCCACTCGATCCGCCAGCGTGGCTGCCCCGGTTCGCCCCAGAAGCAGAAATTGAGCGCGTCCAGCAGGAGAATCCAGTTGACGGTGCGTTCCGTGCCGTCGTTGAAGTGCAGCTCGTCGAGTCCCGACTTCTCCGGCCACGGCGCGCTTGCCCACTCAGCGGCCAGCCGCACGATGGCGTCGTGGTCAATCGTAACGAGGCTCGTCGTGAGGAGCATGTTGGCGGCCGCGGACAACACCCCCAGGGGATCGTTCTCGCGCGGTCCGGAGTGGTCGCTCTTCGCGCGTGTCATGGCCTTCTGCTCCTGGCTCCGCATCCGTCACCGCTCAAGAGTATACACGGCGACGCCGCCCGCTTGAGACGGAGCGCACAGGTGGGTCGGAATGCTTTTCGCGCGAACAGGGCCATGGCCTGCGTTAATTTGGGCCAGTCATGCGTTATAGTGGTGGGCGGAACTGCCAGGGGGCATGTCACGCGCATGAGAGGCGACGCCGCGCGTCGTGAGATATGAGGGGGCTGGAGTGAACGTCGAGGCAACCAAGGACACAGCGGCGCAGCGGACGGCGGCGCATCGGACACTGATCAAGGGAACGCTGCTGGCGTGCGCGCTGACGCTTGCCCTCGCCGCGTGCGGCCCGTTCGGCGGCGGCGGCGGTAAAAAGGCCACCGCGAGCATGGACACCAGCCTCGCGCAACTCTCCTGGTGCGACCAACCGCTCATCGAGTTCCAGGACAACAGCTCGACCTCACAGACCGTCATCACCGCATGGGATCAGGTCAAAAGCCAGCTTGGCTTCACAACCTATCTGCCCACCACTCTGCCGAAAGGCTCGTGTCTCGTGCTGGCGGGCGGCGTCATCCATGACCCGATCTACGGCGGCCACCTGAGCATCACCTATGATCTCCCTGGCGACCAGGGACCCGTCAGCTTCTCCGAGGCGCCCAAGCGCCCCAACCTCGACACTTCGCTACAATGCAGCCAGAACACGCCCGCCACCGTTACGACCACGGCCACCGCCACTACGGCGGCCACCACTATCTGTCTGGGCGTCATCAGCGACACCAGCGTCACCATCGCCTCGCGCGAGAGCCAGAGCCAGGTGCAGGCGCTCTTCAACTCGCTCAAAGCCAATGTGGATTGGGTGCCCACCACGACGAATCAATCGCTCGCCACCCCCACATCCACCACGGGGACCGCTACTTCGACGGCGGCAGCAACCGCCACCACCGGCGGCTAGAATAGAGTCTGATATGCAACGCGTCACTGTTGATTTCAACACGTTGAATAGCGCGCCGATAGACCTCGTCAAAATCGCGGGGCCGCATAGCCCACGCCGCGCGAGCCTTCCTCCCCTGGCCGATGGTGAGCGTGTCCTGCTGGCAGACACTGACCTGGAGGCGGAGGGCTTGATCGTGCTGACTGCCGATGGCTGGATTATGGCGCGGCCTGATCCCGCTACATACCGTGATATTCCAGTGAGTGAGGACTATCTGCGCCAACTCCACAAACCGATGAGCTCACGCTAGTCCAAACGTATCCCACCTACGCCGGCAGGCCCGTAAGTTCCACGTCGGCGGGGGCCTCGACGACGAAACGCCACTCGATGCGGCGCTCCTCGCCGGTTGGAACCTGCATGTCCCAGGTAAGTTGCTCCAGGCGCGTGCGCTCCGCCGGCTGTGGCTTCATATCCAGCGTCTTGAGGCGAATACGCTCGTTCTTCGGAACGGGCAGGCGGTCTTTGACGATAATGCGCCGCGTGGCTCCCGTGTGGTTGGCGACGGTGATCCGGTATCCCAGCGTGACCCGGCGAATACCGCTCTGCAACAGGCTGCCCTTGTCCGTCTCCCGCTCGATCAACTCCCGCTTCACGCTCACGTTGTCGTCCACGCCAAGGTACAGTTTCAGGTCGGCTCCGTCGCTAGTGAGGTCGAGCTTTGTGGCGCCTGCGTACTCGTCACCGGCGACGCCGACATGGAAAATGTGCAGCTCGCCGGCAGGCAGCGCCTGGCCCGTCGCGTTGCGCACGGTCGCGCGCAGATGCGCCCCCTCACTTTCGACGGGAATCGCGACATACTCCATGTGGCCCGGCAGATCATCCTCGCTGATGGGCAGTGTGTGCGGCATGCCGTCGGACGGGATATCCACGTCGCCGGCGATGTGGAACACCTGCGCCGCGCCCGACCGCTCGACAACCGCCTCGTCGAGCGTCAGCTCCACCGGCATGGGCGTCGCGTCGTGCATCGCGGCCCCAGCGGCAAGAGGCGCGGCTGCCGCGAACATCCCCTGCGGCGCGGACATAGCGGCGGCGTAACGTGGCGCGGGCATCGGCGGAGGCGGCGGCATGATCGGCGGTGAAGACACGTTGAGGTACCACGGTTTCGGCTCATCGGGAAGCTGGCGCGCGACGGCGGGGCGGGCCGTGGAGAGTGTCAGCGCGACACCGCTCCACGCTTCGGATGTGCTCTGCGTGACGAGCGCCTGCTGTGTGAGCCGCACGGAGGACGTGTCCACGTTGACGCGCGCATCGTAGCGCGGTCGCCAGCTTGCGCCGCCGGTCAGATACGAGAGCGAGACGACCACCACACCCGGCGTCGTGACGGCGATGCGCACCGCGGCGGCCAGCCGGTCCGGGAGCCACCCGCCGTCAAGCTGCGCGAGCTGGCGCCGAAGGGCTTCGATGGTGTTGGTGAGGTCCTTGAGCTCCTGCGTGAGATCGAGTGTCGCCGTCGCGGCGCGCTGCGTCTCCTCGCCGACGAACGCAAGAAACGCGCTGATGTCCTCCGGCTTGCTCTGGCCACGCGCCAGGCTCCACGAGAGGCTGCGCGCGGACTGCTCGGCCAGTTGCGCCAACCAGCGGCGTCGGTCGGCGTTCGCGTTGATCCGCTCATTCAGCGCGCTCCCCGCGCGTTCCTGGCGCTCGATCTCCTCGCGTAGCGCCGTCACCGTCTCCTCCGGGGCGCTGGCGTGAAACTGCTGCGATTGCTCGACACCGAGGATGCGCGTGCCGGCGGGGCCTTGCCCGGTGACGCGAAACGAGTCACGCTGCACG
>DATEGV010000505.1:0-19290 GCA_035279925.1 Ktedonobacterales bacterium
CTACCAGCCGCGCCGGGTGAGGGCAAGCGCGAGGCTGAACGCGCCCGCGACGATGCAGGCGGCGGCGACCACGCCGACCCAGCAGGTGGCGGCGAGACTGAGCGCGTACATCGAGAGATGAAACGAGAGCGGGCGCTGTGAGCGCAGCCGGGTCCACACGGTCTGGCCGACGACGAAGACGAGAAGTAGACCAACCCACGCCACCGTGAGCAGGGCGAGACCGACGACGGCGCGCGTGAGGCGCAGGTGGCGCGGCGGCGTACTATCGTAGCTGGCCGATTCGCCGGCGCTGGGAGTTCGGCGCGCGACACGCCGATTCAGCCGCATCGGTGGGACGCCCGCGGGCCAGGTGCGTCGCTTGCCGTCCTCGGCCGGGATATCACGCTCCGGCTGGGCGTCGCTTACGTCGTTCATGCTGCACCTGCGCGCTGTGAGTCTGCCATCCCATACTCTCAAGGGCAGGGTACCGCAGATGGGGGGCCGCGTCAAACCGATTGGACCGGCGGATAACACTTCCTTGCCAGGGAGGCCACTTTCTGGTACTCTGGCCTCGCTCGATGTCTCGTGGGCGACCTGGAGAGCGTGACCAGGAGGAATACCCGGGATGGGCATGAAGTGGAGCAAGAAACAAGCGTCCGGGACGGTGTGTTGGCAATGCCAGGCGCGGCTGCGCAAGGACCAGTTGATCTGCGCGCGCTGCGGCGCGACACGTCCCACGGCCACCATGTCCGCCATCACGCCGAGCATGCTCGCGGGCGGCGCCTACGACGACGGCTGGCGCGAGGACACGCGCTCGCGGTCGGCGGTGTATGTGCCGGGCGGCGCCACGGATGACGCGCGCGACAATGCGCCGGCTCCGGGGTGGAGAGCACCAGACGCGCCGTTCCCAATGTCGCGCGGTCAGCGTGCGGCGATCCGCGAACCGCGGCGCGCCGTCGCGCGGAGTTTCAACTCGCAAGCCCCGCTGTTCAGCAAGCAATGGTTCCTGGCGCTGGGACGCGATTTCTTGCATGAGACGGCGGAGGTGTGGCGGGCGACGGGATTCGCGCTGCTGGGCGCGCTGATCGGCGGCGGCGCGTGGTTCGTGGTGGCGCTGGCGTTTCACTATGAGTCGGGCTTCGTCGCGGTGGCGATGGGCGCGCTCGTCGGCGAAGGCGTCGCGGTCGGCGTGTCGGTGCGCCGGCAGCGGTACACGCTCTACGCGCTGGGGCTGCTCGTGTTCTGCTGGGCGTTGTGTATTCGTCTGCTCAACAGCTACCATCTTGGCTGGAGCCCCCTCGACGGCGCGTATCTCGTGATCGCCTGCGTGGCCTGTTCCTGGCCGCTGCGACGCCTCCCGCTACGATCATTCCACACGCCACCAAAGACGCGGCGAAAATCGTGATGCCCTCTGGCGCGCGCGACTCTCTTGACGGAATGTAACCCCTGGTCGTATAGTTCTAATGCCATGAACAAACACAGCAGTCTGTTGACCGACAACCAGACACCAACCTACCAGTATTACTATTGGTACCTTTGCCCTCCGGCGTGACGGTGGGCCGTTTGGCATGGCGCAAGCGGACACACGGGGCAGGTCGGAGGGCTGGCAGAGGAGATATCCTCTGCTTTTTTGTTGCCCGCGACCGGCCGGAGTGTGTCACCGTCAGCGCGTGTCGTGGGAACCAGCCCTCTCACGACGCCCCATGGGCCGCGGCGAGTAGTGACTATCGAAGTCGTTGGGGTGCGCGGATCAGCGGAACGATTCCGCGCGGGGGCTGGAAATGAGGGATAAGGCTATGGTGGTCGTGGTTCGCGCGGACGCCACTCCTGAGCAGCGGGCGCAGATAGATCGGCTTCTGGAAGGCGCGCATGGGCGTGCGGGGCTTGTCTATCGCCGGCTTGGCGCCGTGGACGTGGTTCTCGCGCCAGGGACGATCTTTACGTCGAATCTCTGCGCGAGCCTCGCGCGCCTGCCCGGCGTTCTGCGCGTCGTCGTGGCCCCGGTCTACCCGCTCGCCAGCCGCGCCGTCTTCCCGGAGCGCACCACCGTCACGGTGGGTGGCGCCGTGATCGGCGGCGTGGACCCTGTCATCATCGCGGGACCATGCTCCGTAGAGAGCGAGGCGCAGATACGCGAGGCGGCGCTGGCCGCGCGCGACGCTGGCGCCCATATGCTGCGCGGTGGGGCCTTCAAGCCGCGCACGTCGCCCTATAGCTTTCAGGGGCTGGGTCTCGCGGGCGTGAAGCTGCTGGCGCAGGCGGGCGCGTCGGTGGGCTTGCCGGTCGTCACGGAGGTGATGGAGCCGGGGCTGGTGGACGCCGTCGCCGAACACGCGGATGTGTTGCAGGTCGGCAGCCGCAATATGCAGAACTACCCACTGCTGCGCGCCGTCGGCCAGTCGCGCCGGCCCGTGCTGCTGAAGCGCGGCTTCGCGGCGACCATCGAGGAGTGGCTGCTGGCGGCGGAGTACATCCTCGCCGAGGGCAATCCTCACGTCATCCTCTGCGAGCGTGGCGTGCGCGGGTTCGACCCCAGCACGCGCAACCTGCTCGACCTCGCCTGCGTGCCGCTGCTGCGCGAACTGAGCCATCTGCCGGTGCTGGTGGACCCCAGCCACGCGACGGGGCGGCGTGATCTCGTGCCGCCGATGGGTGTCGCGGCCATCGCGGCGGGCGCGGATGGGCTGCTCGTGGAGATGCGCCCGCGCCCGGATGAGGCGCTCTCCGACGCGGAGCAGACGATTGACCCGGAGACGCTGGCGCGGCTCATCCGCCAATCGCTTGCCGTACGCTCGCTACTCGCCATTCCAGAGCCGGAGCCGCCCACGGCGGCGGAGCTTGTCAGCAGTGGGGAGTGGTAGGGCGACCGCGTCAGCCATCCAGCCGCGAGAGCGCCTCCGGCAGCATGTTCACGTGGGTGAGCACGATATCCGCTCCCCGCTCGCGATACACCTCGGCTTCGGCGCCCCGCGCGATGGCGACGGCAAGGACGGGGGGCAGCATGGGATCGTCGGCCTGCTCCTCACGGCGGTAGCGCAGCACGAGGTCCAGGTCGTCGGCGGTGTCTCCGACATACAGGGCGGCGCTCGCTTCCAGACGGCGAACGGCGTGCGCCAGCGCGCGGGGATCAGGCTTGGCGTAGAGTGTCGCGGGAACGACGCAGGCGAACGGGGAGCGACCGTGCGGGTCATCGTACCAGGGCGCCCCAGCGGGCGGCGCGCCCTCGGACAAGCCACAGGAGCCGGCGAGGCGACGCAGCGCCCAATCCACCTCCGGCCCGACGCGGCCCGTGATGAGGCCGAAGCGCGCGATACCCAGGTCCCGTAGTGTGGGCAGCAGTTCCGCGCCGAGCAGCAGCTCCTCGTTGTGGACAAAGCCCTCCGCCTCGGGCGCGAAGACTGGCTCGTGCCCGTACAACTCACGGACGAGCGTGGCGCCCCAGTAGAACTCGTCGTGCGCCCAGCGGGCCGTCTCATCGTCGGGGATGGCGGACGCGGGGAACGTCGCCCGCAGCCACATCACGCCGCCGACGCCCGCGCGCGCCGCGTCGCTGGCTCGCGCCGCCCAGTCGTCTACGGTGACACTCGCTTCTGGTTGGCCGCGCCACTCGCGCAGGCGCGCCGTCCATAGGGCCGCGAAGAGCTGCGTCGCGTCCCAATCGCTGTTGAATCCCCCGGCCAGCTTGAACGCCGCGATGTCGCGTTGGGCGACCATCGGCGATGGCGCCTGCGTCAGCCCGTTAGCCACGCGCACGAGACGCTCGGAGCCATGCATGACGGCGAGCCGGTACGAACGGCGGGTGTCAATCAGTACGCCATCCACATCGAAGAGCGCGCTATCCAGGCGGCGCGGCGGCTGCCCGGACGCGAGGCCTTCCGTGAGAAAGGGGGTAAGGCTCAGCGTGGGGCGTATCCAGATCGGGGTCGAACGCGGCTCTGTCATCGTTTCTTGTGTCCTTACGGTTCAGCGGTGGCGCGACAGGGCGAGTATATCATGGGTGTGCGGCGCCGATGATCGCCAATGTTTCGCCGACCGGGTAATCTGGCCCGTATTGTGCCAAGTGCGAAGGCAAGCGACACCCATTTTGGCGGCGTGGTTGACCCATTCGGCGTCCTCCGCATATCATGGAAGCGCCGGCTAGGCCGGTTCATTCTATTGTCCCGTATGAGTAGCGCACGGACTGAGACACGGAGGTAGTCTCAGTTGACGCGGTGGAGGCTGAGCGAACCGTCAGCGGATGGCCTCCAGGGCGAGCGACGCCAGCGCCCTGATAAGATTGCGGGCAAAACCGGTGGGCGACCACCGCGACAGGACGCGATCGCTGGCGCATCACGGAAGGGATACGCACGTACATGTGCGGCATCGTGGGCTACGTTGGCCCCAAAAAGGCGGCGCCGATCCTGCTGGACGGCCTGCGGCGACTCGAGTATCGTGGCTATGATTCGGCGGGCATCGCAGTCATCTCAGACGACGGTGAGATGCAGGTGCGCAAGTCCGCCGGCAAGTTGAACAACCTCGTGGCGAACGTCGCCACGGCCGAACCCGAGGGACGAGTGGGCATCGGCCACACACGCTGGGCGACGCATGGCCGCCCCACCGATGACAACGCGCATCCCCATACGGACTGTAGCGGCGATCTGACCGTCGTCCACAACGGGATCATCGAAAACTACGCGGAGCTGCGCGACGAACTCTCCGCGAAGGGCCACACGTTCCGCTCGGAGACGGACACCGAGGTGCTGGCGCATCTGATCGAGGATGAGCTGGCGGCGCGGAGCGACGATCTCGCGGCGGCGGTGCGCGCGGCGCTGCGTCGCGTGACGGGCACGTACTCCATCGCGGTCGTCAGCCGACACCATCCAGGGCGCGTCATCGGCGCCCGGCAGACGGGTCCGCTGATCGCGGGGCTGGGCGAGGATGAGAACTTCCTGGCCTCGGATATTCCCGCTATCCTGCGCCACACGCGCCGCATCCTCATCATCGAGGAGGGCGAGGTCGTCGAGGTGACGCGCGAGCATGTGACGATCACCGATCTCGACGGGCGGGTGGTCGCGCGCGAACCGATCCAGGTGGAGTGGGATGTGGAGGCGGCCGAGAAAGGCGGCTATCCGCACTACTTCGTCAAGGAGATCCACGAGCAGCCGGAGGCGGTGCAGCGGGCGCTGCTCGGCCGCGTGGTGGAGGAGGACGGAGCGCCGCTCGTGCGGCTGCCGGAGCTTGACGCGCTTGCGGCGACGGGCGCGCTCGATGCGGTCAAACGCATCGTGATCCTGGGCTGCGGCAGCTCGATACTGGCGGGGATGCTCGGCAAATACGCCATCGAGGCCTGGGCGCGCACGCCGGTCGAGGTGGCGATCGCCTCGGAGTTCCGCTACGCCGATCCGCTGGTCGGCCCCGATACGCTCTGCGTGGCCGTCACGCAGTCGGGCGAGACGACCGACACGCTGGCGGCGGTGCGCCTGGCCCGGGAACGCGGCGCGCCACTGGTCGCCATCACCAACGTCGTCGGCAGCGCCATCACACGCAACGCGGACGCCGTGCTGTACCTGCGGGCCGGCCCGGAGATTAGCGTGACGGCGACGAAGACGTACATGACGACCACGACCGTGCTCTATGAGCTTGGCCTGTGGCTGGCGCAGCGCGGGCAGACGCTCGCCAAGGACGCGCGGAGCGAGATGATTCGCGCGCTGCTGAATCTGCCGGCGCAGATGCGCGCGGTGCTCGACGGTCTGGCGGTGGCGGACGAGGCGCTCGCGTCGGTCGCGGAGTGGCTGAGCAAGAGCCAGAGCTGCATGTTCATCGGGCGCGGCGCGGGCTACCCGCTCGCGCTGGAGGGCGCGCTCAAACTCAAGGAGATCTCCTACGTGCATGCGGAGGGGTATCCCGCCGGCGAGCTCAAGCATGGGCCAATCGCCCTGCTCGATCCGACGGTGCCGCTGGTCGCCATCGCCCAGCGCGGCCCCACCTACGACAAGGTGGTGAGCAACATCCAGGAGGTGCGTGCCCGCGACGCGCGTGTGCTGGTGATTGCGACGGAGGGGGACGCCGGCGTTCGCCGCCACGCCGACGACGTGATCTTCGTGCCGGACGCGCCGGAGACGCTGGCGCCGCTGCTGGGTGTGCTGCCACTGCAACTGTTGGCGTATCATGTGGCGCTGGCGCGTGGGTGCAACATTGACCAGCCACGCAACCTGGCGAAGTCGGTCACGGTAGAGTAGGAAGGAACCTCACCACCCGGCCCCCACTCTCACAAGGAGAGGGGGAGCCAGAGCAGCGGTGTTCCGGCGAAATTCCCCTTTCCCCTCCCGAGGGGAAGGGGAGCCAGAGGAGTGGCGCTCGCTTGGCTTGACGGAGTGACCTGGCGCGGGTAGACTTGTCGCTAGCGTCACTCAGTGTTGGCGCGCGGTCACGGCCCAACGATGCGCGAAGGACCGGCGGTAAAGCTCATTCTGCCATCCGAAGGAGCCCGCGCAATGAAATGGCCGCGCGCCGCTGGTATTCTCCTGCACCCTTCATCGCTGCCTGGTCCCTACGGCATCGGCGACCTTGGACCGGCCGCGCTCCAGTTCCTCGATCAATTGGCGGCGAGCGGCATGAAGCTGTGGCAGGTATTGCCGCTTGGTCCCACCGGATACGGCAACTCGCCCTACGCGCTGGTCTCCGCCTTCGCCGGCAATCCGCTGCTCGTTTCGCCGGACCGGCTGGTGGAGGATGGGTTGTTGACGCCGACGGACATTGCCGCGACTCCGGCGGAATCCACGCGCCGCGTCAACTTCGCGCGGGTGGTCCCGTGGAAGAGCGAGTTGCTGCGCCTGGCCCACCGGCGCTATCTGGGTGGCGCGGCGCGCGCGCTGCGTCCAGAGTTCGAGGCGTTTCGCGCGACACATCGGGCGTGGCTGGACGAGTATACCCTCTACACGGCCCTCAAGAGCGCGCACGACGGGGCGGCCTGGGTCGAATGGGATAGCGCTCTGTCGCGGCGGGCGCCGGCAGCGCTGGCCTCCGCGAACGCCCGCCTGCGGGACGAACGCGACTACCACGCCTTCGCGCAGTTTCTGTTCTTTCGTCAGTGGGCGGCGCTGCGGCGGGCCGCAGGCGAGCGCGGCGTCCACATCATCGGCGACCTCGCCATCTTCGTCGCGCATGATAGCGTGGACGTCTGGGCGAATCCAGAGCTGTTCCGCCTGGATGAGCGCGGCTGGCCTGAGGTTGTGGCGGGCGTGCCGCCGGATTACTTCAGCGCGACGGGGCAGCGGTGGGGCAATCCGCTCTATCACTGGGACACGCTCAAACAGACGGGGTACGCCTGGTGGATTGATCGTGTGCGCCAGGCGCTCGCGCTCAACGACTACATCAGGCTCGATCATTTTCGCGGGTTCCATGCCTATTGGGAGGTGCCGGCAAGCTGTCCGACGGCCGCCGAGGGACGCTGGGCGCGAGGGCCGGGCGACGAGCTCTTCCACGCGATCCGCGCCGCGCTGGGCGACGTCCCGTTCATCGCCGAAGACCTGGGCGTGATTACGCCAGGAGTGCGCGCGTTGCGCCGGCGGCTGCGTTTCCCCGGCATGAAGGTGATGCAGTTCGGCTTCTCCGGCGACAGCGGCAACATCCACCTGCCACATCACTACACGCTGGAGACCATCGTCTACACCGGCACACACGACAACGACACCACGCGCGCCTGGTTCGCGTCGCTCTCTGAGTGCGAGCGCAGCCGCGCGCTGGAGTATCTGGACTGCGCGCCGCGCGACCTCGTCTGGAAGATGATCCGGAGCGCGCTGGCCTCCGTCGCCAACCTCGCCGTCATCCCCCTACAGGACGCGCTGGAACTTGGCAGCGAGGGGCGCATGAATCAGCCGTCGCGTCCCGACGGCAACTGGGAGTGGCGCCTGCGCGACGGCGAGTTCTCCCCCGCCATCGTCGAGCGCCTGGCGACCTATACGTCACTCTATGGACGTTGACGGGCACTGACAATCGCTGACACGTTGCCACGAGCGTATCGTCGCCCGTATACTCTGTAGAGCGGCCGCGGTGGACGCGCAAGGAACGTGAGGGAGTGTGAGACGTGCCGCGAGATGACAAAGGATTGCCGGTTGGCTCCGCCGCGCCGGAGTTTGCGCTGACCACGGCTGCCGGCGAGACCGTCCGCCTCAGCGCGTATCGCGGACGGTGGGTGGTCGTCGTGTTCGGGCGCGGCACATGGTGACCCAACTGCCGTAGGCAATGGACGCAGTTGCGTTCTCAGTATGCGCTGCTGACGGAGCAGGACGCGACGGTAATCGGCATCGTCGGGCAAGACCCACAGGCGATCGCCGACTTTCTGGAGCGGACACCGCTACCGTTCGTCGTGCTTGGCGACGCCGATCGCGCGGTCATCAAGGCCTATAACGTCTACAACGCGCTCAACATTGACGCCTTTCGCGTCGCCCATCCCAGCGTCTTCATCGTGGATCCCGAAGGGGACATTCAATTCTGCGCCGTGGCGTCAAATCAGCGCGACTGGATACCGACCGACGCGCTCGCGAAGGAGCTTGCGGCGGCTCGCGCGCGCTTTGCCGGACGATAGCGCCATAGTACGGGTACCGTTCAGCGCGCGGCTTGGCGCGTAGCATGCTATAATATGGGAAGGGCCATGCCGTGCGGGCCTCCCTCGATGGTGGTCACTCCTCATCCCGTTCGCGCCCGCTCCCGGCCCAAAAGGTTCTTGAAGCACACATCTGTGGAGGGATTGCGCGCAGGTATGCCTACGTATGAATATTCCTGCCGAAACTGTGGCGCGCACTTCGACGCCTGGCAGAAAATGAGCGACGACCCCATCGAGGTTTGCCCGACCTGCGGCGGCGGCGTCCATCGCATCGTCTTTCCGGTCGGCCTGATGTTCAAAGGTTCCGGTTTCTACAGCACGGACAATCGCGGCTCCGCCGTCACCCCGGCCGCAACCACGGCGAACGCGGCGGCTGGCGATACAGCCAATGGCGCCGGCGAGAAGAAGAACGCCGACAACGGCGCCGCTGAGAAGAAGAGCGCGACCCCCGAAGCCGCCACGACGACCTCGACAGCCGGCGGCTCCAAGTCCGGCGATTAGCCGCATGCGCGCCGTCGTGCAGCGTTCGACCTCCGCCCGTGTCGTCGTTGACGGCGAAACCGTCGGTCAGCTCGCGCCCGCGCCCGGCCTCGTCGTCCTGCTGGGCGTTGGACCGGAGGACGGAGTCGCGCAGGCGCGGCTCATCGCGGATAAGATCGCCGGGCTGCGCATCTTCATGGACGACGAGGACAAGATCAACCGCTCGGTGCGCGATGTCGGCGGCGGCGCGCTGGTCATCTCGCAGTTCACGCTCTATGCCGACGTGCGCAGGGGTAGGCGTCCCGGCTTCACGGGCGCCGCCCCACCGGAGATCGCCGCGCCGATGGTCGAGCGGGTCATGGAAGAGTTGCGTGCGCTTGGCGTGCCAACGCAGGGAGGGCGCTTCGGCGCGCATATGCGGGTGGAGCTTGTCAACGACGGGCCAATGACGATCACGCTCGACACCGCGCTCTGGTCATGACGATGGGAACGCTCTATCTCGTCGCCACGCCGATCGGCAATCTCGAAGACATGACGCTGCGTGGCCTGCGCGTGCTGCGCGAGGTGTCGCTGATCGCCGCCGAGGATACGCGCCACACGCGCAAGCTGCTCACCCACTTCCAGATCACGACGCCAACCGTGAGCTACCACGAGCACAGTTCTCTTGCCCGGCGCGACGCCCTGCTGGAGGCCCTTTCGCGCGGCGATGTCGCGCTCGTTTCAGACGCCGGCACGCCGCTGATCTCTGATCCCGGCCAGGACCTCGTGCGCGCCGCGCTGTCCGCCGGGCATGCCGTCATCCCCATCCCTGGCGCCGTCGCCGCCATCGCCGCGCTCATCGGCTCCGGTCTGCCCGCGGACCAGTTCACGTTCCTGGGGTTCTTGCCACGCCGGTCATCGGAGCGCCGCGCCCTGCTGGAGTCCGTGCGCCGGGAGCCGCGCACGCTCATCCTGTACGAGGCGCCGCACCGTCTCGTCGCCTGCCTGGAGGACGCGCTGGCCGTGCTGGGCGACCGCGAGATCGTTGCGGCGCGCGAGCTAACCAAGCTGCATGAGGAATGGCTGCGCGGGCCGATATCCGCGCTGCTGGCGCGCTTTCACATGGGGCCACCGCCACGCGGTGAGTTCGCGCTCGTGCTGGCTGGCTACCAGCCGACCGCCGACGCCAGGACGGACGACGCCGCACAGGAGGAGACGCCGAGCGCGCGGGAGCGCATCCGCGCGTTGCTGGCCGGCGGCATGAGCACCAGGGACGCGGCGACGCGAATCGCCGGCGAACATGGTATCTCCCGGCGCGAGGCGTACGCGCTGGCGCTGGAAGTAGCGCGGGAGACAGAGGGCGAGGAATGAGAGCCGGCGCGCCGGCCGTCCCGCATGCTTCATATTTGACAGCATGTGGCGCGGAAACCTATACTTTTTGGGGAACGTTGGGGAATGCGGGACACTTTGGGATCGGTCAGTTGGAGAGGCGAGGGCGCGGTGTGCTGATAGATTCCCATACGCACGTGCAAGCGCGTCAATTTGCCAGTGACCGCGACGAGGTGATCGCCGCCGCGTTCGCCGCCGGTGTGGAGCGTCTGATCGTTCCCGGCACGGATCTCGAAAGCAACCGGCAGGCCGTTGACCTGGCGCGGCGGTATCCCGGCCGCCTCTTCGCCGCCGTGGGCACGCACCCACATGACGCCGACACGCTGAACGCGGAGACATTCGCGGCGCAGCGCGCGCTCACCGGCGCGCCCGGCGTCGTCGCCATCGGCGAGATCGGCCTGGACTACTATCGCGACCTCTCGCCACGAGACGTCCAGGGGGCGGCGCTCGTCCAGCAGTTCGCGCTGGCCCGCACGGTGAATCTGCCGATCATCCTGCACAATCGCGAGTCGCACGCCGACATGATCGCCCACCTGCGAGCCGATGGGCAGGGCCTACGCGGCGTGTTTCATTGCTTCATTGGCGATAAGGCGATGGCGCGGGACGCGCTGGATCTGGGCTTCTACGTGTCGTTCGCCGGGCCGGTGACGTATCCGAAGAACACCGAACTTGCCGAGGTCGCGGCGTGGGTCCCGGAGGATCGCCTGCTCGTGGAGACCGACGCGCCATACCTCACGCCACAGCCCTTCCGGGGCAAGCGTAACGAGCCGCGTCACGTCGCGCTGGTGGCGCGGCGCATCGCGGAGCTGCGCGGTGTGACGCCGGAGGCGCTCGCGGAGATCACGGCGCGCAACGCCGCCACACTCTTCAACCTACCCCTGTGAGATCATCAGACATTGACCACGAGAGGAACGCTAGTCCATGCGCCTGTTCAATACCCTCAGCCAGCGCGTCGAGCCGCTCGAACCCACGGGCGACGCCGTCACGCTCTACGTCTGCGGCATCACGCCCTACGACACGACGCACCTGGGCCATGCGTTCATCAACGTAATCTATGACTCGTTGGTTCGCTATCTGCGTTGGCGCGGGCAGCCAGTACGCTACGTTCAGAACGTGACCGACATTGACGACGATATCCTGCGCAAGTCCGCCGAGCTTGGGATGTCGTGGGATGAGCTGGGCCGCCGCGAGACCGACCGCTACCTGAGCGACCTGGCCGCGTTGAATGTGGCGCCTCCGGACGTGTACGCGCGTGCCAGCGAGGAGACGGCGAAGATTATCGAGCTTGCCCAGGCGCTTGTCGCGCAGGGACACGCCTATGTGCGCGATGGGTGGGTGTATTTCTCCGTCAAGAGCGACCCAGGCTTCGGCAGACTTGCCGACGCGGGCGGCTATGTCGGCTACGCGAACTGGCTGGCGACGGCGAACGAGCGCGGGAACTTCCCCGACGACCCGCGCAAGACCGATCCGCTGGACTTCGTGCTGTGGCAGGCGCAACAGCCCGGCGAGCCCGCATGGCCGAGCCCGTGGGGTCCGGGCCGTCCGGGCTGGCATATCGAGTGTAGCGCGATGGCGGTGAAGTACCTGGGGCCGCGCATAGATATCCATGGCGGCGGCTCTGATCTGGTCTTCCCGCACCATACGTGTGAGATTGCCCAGAGCGAGAACGCGACCGGCCAGCGGCCGTTCGTGCAGATCTGGATGCACTGTGGCATGACGCGGCTGGATGGCGAGAAGATGAGCAAATCGCTGGGCAACTTGACTCTTGTGCGCAACTTGCTACCGAACTACACGCCGGACGCCGTGCGTCTGCTGCTGCTCTCGCACCACTACCGGGAATCGTGGGAGTACACCGAGGGTGAGATGCGCGCGAGTCAGGCGCTGGCTGACCGGCTGGCGGCCGCCGCGCGCTCAGGCTGCGATGGAGCCGGCGCGGGAGAGGACGACGCCGCGAGCCGTCAATCCCGTCTGGAGTTTATCGCCGCGCTTGAGGACGACTTCCACACGGAGACGGCGGTCGGCGTGTTGGCGCGGCTCGCGGATCGGGCGCAGACGGAGACGGCAGGCACGGCGGCAACTGCGCTCTGTGAGCTTGCGGCGGTGGTGGGGCTGCGCCTGGGCACGGGCGCGCCGGCCACGACGGAATCGGCGCTCGGCGCGGCGGAGGTCTAGTACTCGCCGCTCGCGACGGGGCCGCGGCTTCCCAGGCCGACGGCCCAGTTGGCGATCAGCGCGCCGGCGAAGACGCCCATCGAGCAGCCAAAGAACGAACCAAGCCCGTAAGAGAGCATGTCCACGCCGACATGGCCCTTATTGACGAAGTAGTAGATGCCGGCCCCAACGACGGCCGCGCCGATGATGCCGCCGATGAATGAGGCGAAGCGGGCGCGCGGCTCGCTCATCAGCAAGGCCGCGAAGAGGCCCCCCGGCAGCGAGAGCACGCCGACGATGATGAGCAGCACCAGTTTGGAATCCACGGTCTCCTCCTGAAAGTCTCCCGGCTCGCCCACGCGCTGGACGCGAGAATGAACCATACGGCGTAGTATACCATCCATATTGTACTCCTCCCGCCGCGCGCACGCCACCGGTTGGGAATGACCGTCATCCTCTCGCCGCCGTGATGATACAGGGTCCGCCGAGGTTGCTGGGCCGTCGGGGCGCCGTGTGGCGACATGCGCGTGCAATGCGTCTGAATCTGCGAGTGTTGCGAAATCACGCATGGCCGTCTAGAATAGATTTGGCGCGGTGCGCGATGGTCGCTGTGGGCGCAGGTCGCGCGCGACACACTCAATCACCGTCTGGCGGAGGATGTTCGTGGCGATGAGTGGGGCCGGCAATAGCTGGCAATTCGGCGATCAGAACGCGGGCGGGGGAGACCCACTCCGCCGCGTGCTGCGTTTCGGCCAAAAAATCAAGGGCGACGACGTGCCGACGGCGCCGCAACGCTACCGGGGCGTGGACGGGCCGAGTGGGAAGCTGGTCGGCGCGCGGCTGCGTCCCTCGAACGGGGAGGCGTGGCTCCGGCTGCGCACAAGCGATCTGGTCCGGCCGTGGAGCCGCACGCAGCGCACGATTCCCCTGAACAGCGGCCAATCGCCGACGCCGACGCTGGACGTGCTCGAGCTGCGCGGCGGCATGCGCGTCTATTGCCACGACGGCTACATCGGCAAGCTCGAAGGCGTGGCCACGGACGCGCGGCTGGGCGTCGTGAGCGATCTACTAGTGCATGTACGCGGCGATGTGCTCGCCGCGATAGAAACACCCACCAGTCCCCTGGCTCATCTGCTCGAAGTGGCGGGGCGACGATTGTTGCTGCCACCCGCATGGGCGAACTCCACCAAACACGAAGAAAGCGATGTGCCGTTCGGCGGTGGTCTGCTGCTCCAGCTCGACGCCACGCCGGAGCAGATCCAGTTCGCGATGCGCCTGCGGCCGGACGGTGAGGTTGCCGCCGACATCTGGCGCATCCTTGGCGAGAATCCGGCCGTTGCGCCATACACCGGGCAGGTCCACGTGGAGGTCCACGATGGCGACGTGACGCTGTGGGGCAGCCTGCCCAGCGTGCGCCATCGCGCCTCGGCGGAGCAGGATGTGTGGCATATTCCTGGCGTCTTCGGCCTGCGCAACGAGATAGCCGTCGGCGCGTAGCGGATATGCCTGCGCCGGCTTTTGACTGAACCTAACCCCCCGGCCCGCTTCCCCACGAGGGAAGGGGGAGGAAGAGCCTGCGCCGGCGTGCTCCACACGAGGTGAAGGGGAGCCAGAGCGCACGCACGGCTGTGAGCTAGCCCCTAGCCAGACGCAGAGCGCGCCGCTATACTGAGCGTGTCAGAAAAAGGATGTGATATCAGTTGCCTCTATAGTGGCGGCGTGTGAGAGGCCTTCAGGCCATTCGACGCCTGTGCTCCGGCCATTTATGGCCGAGAGCGCCTCAGCAACTGGTACGTGACGCGGGCGCGGCGCGAGCGGGCAGGGCGGAGTCCGCCGCGCGGGGAGACCGGGAGGTTGACGATGGCGATGGCGACGGGGCAGGGCGCATGGCGCGTGCTGGTGGTGGATGACGAGGAGAACCTCAATTGGAGCCTGGTGAACTCGCTCCAGAAGGAAGGCTATGTCACCGAAGGCGCCCGCACCGGTGAGGACGCCCTGCGTCGCATGGCCGACACCTCCTTCGATTGCGTCATCAGCGATGTCAAGATGCCCGGCATGGATGGCTTCGAGCTGTTGCAGTGGCTGCGCGAGAACCGGCCGCGCACCCGCGTCATTATGATGACCGCCTTCGGGTCGCCCACCGCCCGCCAGGAGGCGCTGCGCAGCGGCGTCATCGCCTACATGGAGAAGCCCTTTGATCTGCGCTCGCTGAAGGAGGAGTTGCGCCGGCTGGCCGCGGCGGACGCCTCCGAACGCGCCGACGAGGAGGGCTATGACCTGCTAGAGGTCGCGCGGGTGCTCAACCTCAGCCGCCGGGACATCGCCGTGAGCGTGCAGGGGGGCGGCTTCTCCGGCACGCTGAGATTTCTGCGTGGCGAGCTTGTCTACGCGGAGGCGGGACCGCTACGCGGCGAACAGGCGTTTTTCGCCGTCTGCACGCCCAAGGGCGGCCAGGTGCAGCCGATGCCGTGGGATGGACGCACCGAGCGCAACATCTCGACGCCAGTGTCGCGGCTGATCTTTACGGCGCTTGCCGAACGGGACAACCACGCCGCCGGCGCCACGACGATGCTGCCCGGCTCCTCCGGCTCCGGCGTGGACGCGCAGCCGGCGAGCGCCGCCCCACCCGCCACGCCGGCAACTACCTCGGAGAGTGCGCCCGGCGCGGGAGCCGCCGCAACTCCGGAGACGCCGCCAGCGCAGCCAGTAGCGCCTGTGCCGCCAGCGGCGCCTCTCGACCTCGAACTCCCGAAAACGGCGACGCTCACCGGGCCCGGGAGAATCCTCGAGGCGCTTGAACGCCTGGCGGACGGCATCGCTTCACCCTGTGGCCTCGCGCTGATCCGGCCGGACGGCGCGGTGATCGCGCAGACCTGGCGGCAGACGCCGGAGCTCTCGGCCGGTGTCTACTCGCACCTGGCCGCCGCGACACAGGCGGCCTCACGCGCGCTGCTGCTCGGCGATATCGGGCCGATGCGGGAGGTCGTGGTGCGCGCCAGCGGACACACCTTGCTCGTGCGCCGCATCACCTATGCGGACGGCGCCGCGCTGCTGGTGGTCGTGGTTCCCGCCTCCGCGGACGAGCACGCGACCGGCGCGCTTCTCCAGGCGCATGTCGCCTCCATCTCTGAGGCGCTGCGGTGAGTTCGTTGACCTACCCCCCGACTCCCTTTCCCTCCAATGCGAGAAGGGGGAGCCAGGAGCGTGCGCCGACGCGACGCGCTAGGAAGCCGGCGGCGTGATACGGCCGATGCGGCTGCCGTTCACCTCGGTAAACCAGAGGTTGCCGTCTGGACCCGTGATGATCGAGAGGGGTCCGGGGCTCGCGCTCGGTATCGCGTACTCGGTGATCCTGCCAGTGGCGAGCGCCAGTCGGGCAATCGCGCCGGTGGCGTTCTCCGTGAACCAGAGGTTATGATCCGGCCCAACGGTGATGCCGCTGGGGCTGGTGGTGGGCGTCGGCACGGGATACTCGGTGATTTTGCCGGCCGGGGTGATCGCGCCGATGCGGTTGCCGGACGTCTCCGTGAACCAGAGGTTGCCGTCCGGCCCAACAGTGATGCCGCTGGGCGCGCTGCTGGCCCGCGGCAGCGGAAACTCAGTGATGGCGCCCTTCGGAGTGATGCGCCCGATCTTGTTGCCGACGTTCTCCGTGAACCAGAGATTGCCGTCTGTGCCGGCGACGATGCCGGAGGCAAACGCCGCGACCGTCGGAATCGGAAACTCAGTGATGGTCCCGCCGACCGTCGAGCGGCCGATCTTGTTCGCGTTGCTCTCGGTGAACCAGAGCGCGCCGTCCGGACCGGGCGCGATGGAAGAGGGGCGCGCGTTGACGTTGGAGAGCGCGAACTCCGAGACGTCGCCGTTCACGCTCGCGCGGCCAATGGTTCCGCTGCCGGATTCGGTGAACCAGAGGTTCTTGTCGGGGCCGACCGCCATGCCGTCAGGATTGTGCGAGGAGCCGTGCGATTGAAACGGGAACTCCGTGAGGGTGCCTGTGGGCGTCAGACGGCCGATATAGGGCGTATCCGAATTGTCGTCCGGCGGGAGATGCTGCGTGATCCAGAGGTTGTTATCCGGGCCGACGACGATAGACTCGGGGTAGCCGTCGCCGTCGGGAATCGCGTACTCCACGATGGACGCGCCGCCCGTCACCGTCGCGTGCGGCGTCAGCGAGGTTGGGCCAGTGGTCCGCCCTTGTATTGGGGGCGGTGAGCCGCAGCCTGAGAGAATCATACTGGCGGCGAAGAGACACATGCCGATGGTCGCGGCAAAGCGTGGCCGGTGCGCACATAGAGCAAGATGGCGGAGAGAATGTGGCATGAACGCTTCCTCGGGGGATGAATGCTGTGCGTCGCCGCGTCCCGGCCCTCCTATCCCCAGAGTAGTACGTCGCGCTCAGCAGTCATCTCACAGCGACGGGACCGGCGATAGCAAGCGGACGGGTTGCCGGGATGGCTCTAGCCTGGACGTTGCGGCCAGCGCGGATCGCTGGGAATCATCGCGAAGATCAGCGTGTCTTCGAGGTCGCCATCCACAGCGCGGGTGTAGTGGCGTAGCAGCGCCTCACGGGGAAAGCCGAGGCGCGCGGGTACGGCGGCGCTGCGGGTGTTGCGTGCGTCGCAGAGAATCTGCACACGCTGCGCGTGTAGATGGTCAAACAGGTAGTCGGTAATCAGGCGCGTGGACTCCGTGATGTATCCATGGCCCTCCGCGCCGGCGCGCAACCAATAGCCGATCTCGAAGGAGAGCACGTCCCAGTCGCGCGGCGTGTAGCCGCTACCGCCGAGCAATCGCCCGGTTCGGCTCTCGAAGACGCCCATCGTGAAGCCGTGGCGCATCAACCAGTTGGCCTGGCAGCGAAGAATGAAGTCGCGCGTCTCCTCGATGGTCTGATGGTCGTCGGCGAAGGGCATCCACGGGCGCAGGAGATCGCGCGACTCCGCGACGGCCTCCCGCAGCGCTTCGGCGTCCTCCGGGCGGTAGGCGCGCACGACGACCTGTTCGCCACGCAGTTCCTCGGCGATGGGCATCAGGGTACGGTACTCGGTCATGGCGCATACCTTCCTGGCTGGGCATGAACATCCCCCCTCCCGCCGAGACGGGAAGGGGGTCTAGCGGTGTGAGGATTGTCCTGAGCCTAGAGCAGCCCCTGGCTCCTTAAGAAGTTCGTGGCCACCTCGACCTTGTTCGTGCCGGAGCTCACCTCTTTGATGAGTTTGGTCTGCGCGTCGGTTGTGAGCTTGGAGGCCAGCGCGTTGAGAATGGTCGCGATGGCCGGCGACTTCGTGAGCACGGAATCACGGACGACGGGGGCGGGGTTGTAGTTCGGGAAGGCGTCCTTCGTGTCGGTGAGCAGCACGAAGTTGTCGGTGACAATCGTCGGGTCCGTCGTGTAGCACTCGTTGACATCAGCGCTGCCGCCCTTGACGGCGTCGAAGCTGAGCTGCTCGCTGATGTTCTGCGTGTTCTTGAAATGCAGCCCGTAGATGGCCGCCACTGGCGGCAAGACGCCCGTCTTCGGGTCGGTGAAGTCCTGCTGGCCGGCGAGGGTCAGCTTACTGGCGACGCCGGCGAGATCGTCGAGCGATTTCAGGTTGTACTTCGCCGCGTTCGCCTGCGAGGTGCAGATGCCATACGAGTCGTTCAGCCCGTAGGCCGCGTCCAGCCAGGTGATCTGGAAGTGGCTCTCGTAGTAGGTCTTCACCTCTTGATAGGCCGTCTGCGCGTTGGTGGTGGTGGGCAGCGCATAGTTGCCGAGGGCGGTGCCGGTGAACTCCGGATAGATGTCCACCGCGCCGCTCTTGATAGCGGAGTCGAGCACGGTGTTGTCACCCAGACCCAGCTTCAGGTCCACCTTGTAGCCGTACTTCTGAAGCAGCAGCGCGTACATCTGCGCGAGTAGTTGCCCGTCGGCGTCTTTCTTGCTGGCGACGACGACGCTCACCCCCTTGCCGGTGTTGCTGTTCAGGCCGCTCGCCGTGCCGGTCCCTGAGCCAGTGCCCGCGGTGCTGGATGTGCCGCAGGCCGCCAGAACTAGTGTCGTCAGGATCAAGAAGGCTGTTATCAGCCGGCGAACGAGCCGCGTGTGCCCGGAACTCATGTGTCTTCTCCTCTTCACTCGCCGCCACTGGTCGCCGGGCCGTTATCGGCCACGGGAGCATTCATGGATGGGCGGCGATCACCACATCAGTACTACGCGCACGCCTCACACAACAGCGGCGCGCATGTCGGCTAGACCGACACTCTGGAAGGTTCAGGGGTCGCGACACTCCCCGTCTCATCGGTATCCGTGCGCTTCAACTCCTTGTCCGCGCGCAGGCCGGCCGGCGTTACGGCGCGTTGCAGCGCCGCCATGCCAACCTCCGCCAGCAACGCCAGCAGCGCGATGGCCAGCGCGCCGATGACCAGGTCTGAGTGATGCGCCTCGCTGCCCAGACCCAATGTGATGTAGCTGCCATAGCCGTCAGCGCCGATCAGCGCACCAAGCGGAACTGTTGCGACGATCTGCACGAGGGCGGTGCGCGTACCCGCCGCCAGCACAGGCAACACCAGCGGCAACTGAATCCGGCCCAGAATCTGTGTCGGGGTCATGCCCATGCCGCGCCCCGCGTCAACGATGGCGGGATCAATTCCACGCAACCCTTCGACGGTGTTGAGGAGAATTGGCGGCACGCCCAACGCCGTCAGCGCGACCACGGTGGGCGTAAAACCGACGCCGAGGTAGG
>DATEGV010000506.1:0-5204 GCA_035279925.1 Ktedonobacterales bacterium
GCAGCGCGCGCGGGTCGCCCACCAGCACGCACAGCCGCCTGGCTCGCGTGATGGCCGTATACAGCAGCGTCCGCCGCAGCAGCAGAGAGTGCTGCGCCACCAGCGGCATCACCACGCACGGATACTCGCTGCCCTGCGCCCGGTGGATGGTGCAGGCATAGGCCAGCGCCAGCTCATCCAGCTCGTGCGGCTCATAGCTCACCAGCACGCCGCCGCGCTCCATCTGTCCCGTCCGCTCGCCTGCGGTGTCCGGGAAGGTCACGGTCACGGCGCCGCCCTCTGCCTCGACCGCCGTCACATAGCCCAGGTCGCCATTGAAGACGCCGCCTGGCCCCTTGTCATAGTCGTTGCGCGCCTGCATCACCTTATCACCCACCCGCAGCGTATGGTCACCATACGCCACCTCGCCCGCGCCTGGCCGCTCCGGATTCAGCCGCGCCTGGAGCGCCAGATTCAGCGCCGTGACCCCCGCCGCGCCGCGATACATAGGCGCCAGCGTCTGGATGTCGCGCGTGGGATCGAAGCCGTAACGCGCGGGCAATCGCCGCGCCACCAGATCGACCACCAGCCGCTGCGCCGCCTCAGGCGTCTCGGCGCGCAGGAAGAAGAAATCGCTGGTGGCCTCGGCGCGCAGCGATGGCAGTTCGCCTGCGTTGACGCGGTGCGCTGTCACGATGATGGCGCTCTCGCGCGCCTGGCGGAACAGCTCTGTCAGTCGCGCGCACGGCGCCCGCTCGCTCGCCAGAATGTCGGCCAGCACGGCGCCCGGCCCCACCGAGGGAAGCTGATCGGCGTCGCCCACCAGCAGCAGGCTCGCCTCCGCCGGGATGGCGCGCACGAGCCGGTACGCCAGCAGGATGTCCAGCATGGAGACCTCATCCACGATGACGAAGCGCGCCGGCAGCGGACGTGACTCGTCGTAGCGGCACTCGTTCGTGGCGGGCTGGAACTCGAGGAGCCGGTGCAGCGTTCGCGCGGGGCGGCCCGTCGCCTCGGCCATGCGCTTGGCGGCGCGCCCCGTCGGAGCGGCGAGCACGTAGTCCACGCCGCCGCGATCCAGCATGTCCAGCAGCGCGCGAATGGCCGTCGTCTTGCCGACGCCTGGGCCGCCCGTGAGCACGCAGACCTTGGCCTTGTACGCGGTGCGGACGGCCTCTTTCTGCCGCTCGGCAAGCGCGATGCCTCGTTCGCGTTCCAGCGCGGCCAGACTCGCCTCCCACTCGCCGTCCTCGACCGACGGCAGCGTGCTCGAACCATTGAGCAGCAGTCGGATGCGGCGCGCGGTACCCGCTTCGGCGTAGAAGAACGGCGCGAGGTAGACCCGGTCATCCTCGATGAACGCCTCTTTCTCCAGCGACAGACGTCCCAGCGCGTCGGGCAGCGCCTCAACGGCGCATTCCAGCAGGGCGGCGGCGCGCAGAAACAACTCGTCGCGCGGGAGGTAGCAGTGGCCGTCGGCGGAGGCGGCCTCGGAGAGCACATGTTTCAGGCCGGTCATGTAGCGCGGCGGGGCGTCGCGCGGCAGGCCGAGCTGCACCGCCAGCGCGTCGGCGGTCTTGAAGCCGACACCATGCACATCGCGTTCGAGCACGTAGGGGTTCTCGCGGATGACCGCAATAGACTGCTTGCCGTACTGGCGATAGATCTTCGTGCCGAGCGCGGGGGAGACGCCGTTGCCTTGCAGGAACAGCATCACGTCGCGGATGTCCTGCTGCTCCACCCAGGCGGCGATGATGCTATCGCGCTTCTGCGCGCTGACGCCGCGCACCTCGGTCAGTCGGGCCGGCTCCAGCTCGATGACGGCCAGGGTCTGCTCGCCAAAGTGGTCTACGATACGCTCAGCCGTCTTGGGGCCGATGCCTTTGACGACGCCGGAGGCGAGATAGCGTTTGAGGCCGGCGGGCGAGACGGGCGCGTGCGCGGTGAAGGTGGAGACGCGCAAGTGGCGTCCATGCCGCGGATGCGTCTCCCATTCGCCACTGACCTCGATCACCTCGCCGACGTTGACGCCGGGCAGCGGACCAACGACGGTCAGCAAATCATCCCGGAACAGCTTGCCGGTGTCGTCCAGGCGCAGCCGCGCGACGGTGAAGTGCGTCTCGGCGTTGCGGAAGACCACCCGTTCCAGGGTGCCGGCGAGTGTGGGCATAGCGAGTCAACTGTCCTTCGTGGGGCGCGTGGACCTCACCCCCTGACCCCCTCTCCCACAGGAGAGGGGGAACCTGACCCAGAACGTCGCGTCGCTAGCTCCCCTCCCCTCGCGGGGGAGGGGCTGGGGGTGGGGTCAGTACGCGCGAGCATTGTATCACTAGGAGCGTCGGTAAGGGCAGGCGGACGGTTACGCGAAGCTGGCATGTTCCCTGCGTACTTGTCGCCTGGATATCCCGTTCCGTGGGTGTTATAACGAAGCGGACAGCGGGCGGCGCGCATCGGTGGATACCGGTTCGGTCGTCGGCTCGAATCGAGGAGGATTGCGCATGGCGGCCAAAGCGAATATAGACGCGGAGCTTCTCGACGCGACGATCGAAGACGCGACGGTGTCCAAGGGCAAGGTGACCGGCGGCAAGGTTAAGGATGGCAGGCTCGTCGCGGCCAGGGTGCGACGTGAGCGTATGAGCCCGCGCAATCTGCTCAAATTCTCGACCCTGACGAAGCTGCCGTCGAATGTGACGACGATGCGCCGGTTTCTGAGTGCGGTGAACTGGAACACGGCGCAGGAAGAGGTCAAGGGCGAGCTCGGCCACAAGGTGGCGATCCTGGGAATGGCGAACTCCGGCAAGTCTACGCTCTTCAACGCGCTACGTGGCTCGTACACCTCGCCCGTCTCCGCCGAGGCAGGCACGACGACGACGCTGGTGCGCGGCGACTTCGGCCCCTTCACCCTCATAGACACGCCGGGACACGTCGTGGACCTGCAAGAGAGCGCCTTTGAGGAGGCGGCGGTGGTGATCTATCTGCTCGACGCGACGCAGGGCATCCGCGGGCAGGACTACGCGATCATCACGAAGCTGCGGGCGGGCGATAAACCGCTGGTCGTGGCGCTCAACAAGGCGGACATGCTCAAGGATGGGGCGGACGAGGTCTGCGCGGAGGCGGCGGCGCGGCTGCATGTGCCGGACGTGATCCCGATCTCGGCGCGCGACGGCACGAATGTCGCCGAGGAGCTGATCCCCGCGCTGATAGACACCAGCCCGAACGCGGCGCTGACGCTGGGCCGGGCGTTGCCGCGCTTCCGGCGCGAGGCGGCGCAGAAGCTTGTGCGCACGGCGACGCTGGTGAGTCTGGCCGCCGGCCTGGAACCCATTCCGCTGGTGGACATTCCCATCCTGCTCGGCAACCAGATACGTCTCGTGCTGCGCATCGCGGCCGTCTACGATCAGCCGCTCTCGGCGAAGTACGCGCGCGAGCTGGTGCTGACGATCGCGGGTGGGCTGGCGCTACGCTATGTGGCGGAGGAGGCGGCGAAGGCGGTGCCGGTGGCGGGCGACCTCGTCTCCGGGGCCATCGCTGCGGCTGGCACGTGGACGTTGGGGCAGGTGGCCATCGAGTACTTCGAGGGCGGCAAGAAGTTCTCCCGAGGACAGGTCAACGAGATGTTCACGCGCTTCTACACGCAGTTCCGCGAACGCGGCGCGGATGCGTCGTTGCTGGCGGGGCGCGCTCCCACGCGCCGTATCGCCGCGCCACGGGGGTAGTGGGGCAGTCGTAGGCGGACCTACGCCTCCTACCCCCTTCCCACTGTCGCGGGAAGGGGAAGCAAGAGCCGATCTCTCATGTGAGTCCCTGTGGACTCCCTCTTGCGGTCACGTCGAAAAGCAGGGGGCTTGCCGCGCGTGATACGCTGCTCCCACGGATGACGCGAACATCTAGGAAGTGAGGAGGCGGCGTGGAGGTAACTGGCCCGCGAGCCATAGCGGTCAATCGCGCGGCGGCCCGGCGCGCTAACAGGGGTGCGAACGCGACCGGCGCGAATGCCATTGAGGCAAGCGCCGTGGATGTGCTCGGTCACCGCATGCGCTACCTCACCGGCGGACACGGCGTACCGGTCGTATTGCTGCACGGACTGGCCGACAACGCCGAGGCATGGGGACGCATTCTGCCCGCGCTCGCACGGGACTATCAGGTCTTCGCCCCCGACCTGCTCGGTTGCGGTCTCTCCGACAAGCCGGCGATAGACTACAGTTTGTCGGCGCAGGCGACATACCTCCGGCACTTCATGGACGCGGTGGGCGCGGAGCGGGCCATCATCGTCGGACACTCGCTGGGTGGCGCGCTCGCCCTGCATCTGTATATGCGGTATCCAGAGCGTGTCGCCAGACTCGCGCTGATCGCCAGCGGCGGGATGGGGCGCGATCTGCCACTCAGTCTGCGCCTCTGTACGCTTGCCGGCTCCTCCGCCGTGATCGGCGCGCTGCTCGGTTCCCGGCATACGAACCATCCTGCCGCGCGTGTCGGCCATCATGTGCTCGGTCGCCTCTGGCCGGCGACGGCGGCGGCTGACCGCGCGAAGCACGCCGCGCTGGTCGCGATCAACGCCGAGGATGCGCTGGCGAACGCGGAGGAGGCTGGCATTCTGGATCGGCTGCGCGAACCGGCGGCGCGAGCGGCGTTCCTGGCCACGTTGCGGTCTGTCGGCGATATGCGCGGCCAACGCGGCTCCGCCCTCGACGCGCTGCCGCTGATTGACGCGCCGGTGCTGCTGATCCATGGCGAGCGCGACGCGACGATTCCAGTCTCCCACGGGCAGACCGGCATCGGTCGCCTGAGGCGAGGTCGCCTTGCGCTGCTGCCGAACTGCGGACACTGCCCACAGCGCGAGGCTCCAGAGCAGGTTACGGAACTACTGCTGGACTTCTTCGCCGCCGACGAATGGCCGCGCATCTAGCCATGCTTGGCCCGCGACGACGGGGAGGGCGCGTCCTCCGACAGTAAGATGTACATGCCGTCGTAGAAGCGACGCACGTAGGGCGGGACAAGCCGCAGATCGGCCATCATGCCGCTGGCCATGCCCGCGTACATCTCCCAGTCATTGCGGTCCACCAGCATCCCCGCCCAACCCTGCTCCGGGATGCCATGGATGTACCCGTGCGCCAGCCCCCGCATGCGCGTGTAACGCGGGTCCGTTTCTTGTGAGAGCGCGATGGTCGCCTCGATGAGGGCGTTCTCCTGACCGATGCGGCGAGTGTGCCACCAGGCGTGCGCCA